>CAZKYN010000022.1:6568-22034 GCA_964556675.1 uncultured Syntrophaceae bacterium | reverse complement strand
TACAGGCTGGAATACGATGTGCTGGACGAAAAGCCCGATTGCGTTCTCATCCAGTTCGGGCTCAATGACGCATTTTCCGGCTATTCACCCGGCGAATTCGAATCTCTGGTCGAGAAGATTATAAAAGGCATCAAGGAATCGACCGGGGCGGATATTATCCTCGTGACATCTTCTTATATCGGAGGCAACAGGGAAAACAGGATCGCTGAGGAATTTTACGGCAGGCTGGAGGGCCTGGCGAAAAAGCACGAATTGCCCATCGCCAGGGTGCATGAATACTGGAAGAAGAGGATCAGCGAGGATATCGAGTTCCGCAAGCTCGTCCAGTTCGATTCCGTGCACCCGACAGAGCTGGGCTACCGGCTCATGGCTGAAGCACTGATGAAGCTGTTCGAGGAAGACGATGAGAGCCGCTAAATTCATAATTGCCGCATTGGTCGTCATAGCCTGTTCCTCGTGCATCCACCTCTTTTTTGAAAGGCCCACTGTGGCCCTCCGGAAGGTCAGCGCCGCTCCCTCTCTCCAGGGATTGTACCTGAATTTCGGCATGGATGTGAATAACCCCAACGGCTATGATCTCAAGCTTGAAAAACTCAATTTCAATTTTACGATTAACGATAATCCCTCCGGTTCGGGCGAGATCGACTCGCCTATTCTGTTGCCGGCCCGCTCCACCTCATATGTAGAGATCCCGGTAAGGACAGACATGAAGTCCATCGGAAACTGCATAGCATTGATCATCCGCGGGCAGGAACTCAAGTACAGGGTGGAAGGCGACGCCCTCGTCAAGGCGCTCCTGGGCGAAAAAAATTTCCACTTCAACCGGGAAGGCGTATTCACGAAGGAAATGCTGAAAAAATGATACAGACCTTGTCTCTCTGGATTTAATAATGTAATTATAGACCGCTCAGGACAGAGGAAATCCTGATATTACAAAAATCAAACCACCCCCTTTATCCCCCGCCGGCGGGGGATAAAAAAATCTCAATTCTCGTCCGTGGGGCGGATGAATTAAAAGTTTTTATCCCATAGAATTATGTCCTGCTCCGAGTCCTCTATTTTATTGTCCCCCTCTGGAGGGGGCAGGGGGAGGTTATGAATAATACCTGCTTCTACAATAAGCGCCTCCAGACATATGCCAACAAGCTCCGGAGAGAAATGACCAAGTCCGAGGCGTGTCTATGGAAATATGCCTTGAGGGCCGGGCAAATGAATGGCTTTCAATTTCGAAGGCAAAGACCGGTCCTGGAGTACATTGCGGACTTCATGTGCAAAGAGTTGAAGTTAATAATCGAAGTCGATGGTATAACTCACGACGGCAAGATCGGCCAAGAGAGAGACTGCAAAAAGGAAGAAGATTTAATTCAGGCCGGATTCAGAGTGATCAGATTCACCGATGAGGAAGTTTTGACAAATATCCAAGGTGTCGCGAAGAGGATTGAATCAGTCATAGAAAAAATGACCGAAACCAACCTCTGTGCCCCCCGCAGGCGGGGTATAAAAAAATCCCGTTAACATTACCAATCGGGTCCTCTATGTCCTCCTTTGGAGGGGGGAGGGGGAGGTTATGAAATCAAAATAATCAAACACCCCTTTTATCCGCCGCAGCGGGGCAGAAAAATAAATAATGAATGCCATGGAATAATGCAGAAAATCTCCGGCCGGATTCATGGCAATTACACCATTCTCTAAATTTCTTAAGGCGAGAGAGAGGGGATGAGCAGATTCACCCTTGCTCCCGTACCGGGGCGGGAGTCGATGATCATCTCTCCACCGAGGGCGTGAATCCTTTCGCGGATGCTGAACAGACCGAAACCCGACAGTGCGGCCTCGATCTGTGCCGGGTCAAAGCCTTTTCCCCTGTCGCTTACGGATATTCCCAGGAACGGTCCCTCCCGGAAAAGATTCAGGTTGATCTCGTCGACTCCGGAATGCTTGATGCTGTTCATCAGCAGTTCCCTTATCATCCGGAAGACGACGATCTCCATCTCTCTTTCAACTTTTGGAATATTTTCAATATTCAGTTGAATCTGCTTGTGGTGCTCAAGGGACAATTTTTCCGCCAGCCATTCAATGGACGATTCAAACCCAAGCTCGTAGAGTATGCTGGGGCTCACCTCGAAAGTAAGGGAGCGCGTGTTCCTGATTGTGTCCTTGAGCATCGACCTGATTTCGTCCAGGGCTTTCGATGTCTTCCGGGGAGACTGGGAAATAAGATCGACCCGCATTTTTATAGCGGCCAGGTTCTGGCCGATGCAGTCGTGCAGTTCCTCGGCTATCTGGCGCAGGGTGATTTCCTCATTGCGGCTCAGCTCGGCGGTGAGGAGGCGCAGCCTGTCATTTGCCGACCGCAGTTTTTGCTCAGCAATCCTGAGCTGGGTGACATCGATTGCGGCAGCCCGGCAGAAGTTCCCGGCGTTATCGGCGATGCTGTGCAGGGCAACATGGATAATATCGCCCCTCTCGCGCCTGATCCGGACCTCGGCTCTCTGCAGCAAATCTGTTGAAAATACTTTTCTGAGGTGGGATGCGAATAACGATCTGTCCTCGGGAAGAATGAATTGCGTCAGAAACCTGTTCAGCAGATCTTTTTTTGCTTCGCCGAACATGCGTGACAGTGTCATATTGGCTTCGTTTATCATGCCGGCCTTGTCCAGGGTAAGATAACCGACCGGGGCGAACTCATAAAGATCGTAATACTTTGCCGTAGTCTCCTGGATCTTTTCCTGGGCTTCGCGCAGCTCCTCGTTCTGCATCTCCAATTCGATCTGGTGGACGTGCAGCTCCTGGATAAGCTTTTTTGTATCGATAGGCAATTCGGGCCCGGGGACGCCTGACTGCAGGGCCTCTTCGGCGCGCCTGCGCAAGTCCATGAACCGGGTGTCCTTCCCGCGGCGCTGTTCCGGCGCGGGCCTGCCTGGCTTCCTGGCCGCCATTATGACAACTCTTTGAAGGTCAATATCCCCCCAAGCACTTTACCCCTGCTGTCGCGGATGGGCCTGCCGTCGCAGCTTATAGGAATGTCTTTTCCGTCGCGCCGGATATGCCATTTCTCGTTTCTTATATCCTCTCCCTTCTGCACCACGCGCGTGAGGGGCAATTCTTCAAATGAGGGCTTCCGGTCGCCGTCCTTATAAAATCTCCAGAAATCCACCTGTTCGCTCTTGCTCTGGATATTTGGAACAGTTTCGAAACGGCCGAGCAGTTCCCTGCCATGCCTGTTTATAAATTTTATTTTACCGTCAGACCCGGACAGGATGAAGCCCTGGGGCACATTGTCCAGCAATAAAGTTATGTCGCCGAATTCGCCGAGCAGTTTCTGGTCCTGCTTCATTACATTGATGTCGGTAAAAGTGAGCACCAGGCCCTCGAACACGTTTTCCGTGTTGCGGAACGGCATGATCCTCACGAGCAGCCACTGGCCCTGTCTTGTCTTTACCTCCAGCTCCTTGAAGGCGAGCGACTCCATAACCTTCTTTGATTCTCCGACCAGGTCGACGTCGAGGTTGATGTCAATGTCGCTCATGGGGCGTCCGATATCGGAAGGGATGAGATTGATAAACTTGGTCACCTCGCGCGTGAAGCGTTTTATCCTGAGGTCCTCTTCCAGGAATATTATCCCGATGTTGGTGCTGTCCAGAAGGTATTTCAGATCGCTTTCAGTCCGGGAGAGCTGCTCGATCTTGGCCTGGAGCTCCGAATTAACGGTAATAAGCTCTTCGTTTACTGACTGGAGCTCCTCTTTTGACGTCTCCAGTTCTTCATTGGTGCTCTGCAGTTCCTCGTTGGTCGACTGCAGCTCTTCGTTTGCCGATTTGAGCTCTTCATTCGATGCCTGCGCCTCCTCGATTGTCGCCTGGAGGCTGGTCCTTGTATACCTCAGCTCCTCGTGGAGCTCCTGAATGTTCTTTGATTCATGGCCGGACTTTTCGGAGGTCCTGGACTTGCCTTTCTTAATGTCGCCAAGCTCCTCGACAACCACCAGAAGGAGCCCTCCCAGGCGTTCAACATCCGACAACGGCCTTACCGTCAGGTCCATGTTTTTGAATTCGCCGTTGGTCTTGACCCGCAGGCTGTTATATTTGACTTCCCTGCTGAAGTTTTTTGCCTGGTGGACTGCGGTCCGGAGCTCCATCCGGAGCCCTTCGCGGGCCATTTCGAATATGTTGAGGTTGGCCTTGCCCTGGGCAGGCTCCAGGAAATTGCCGGTCCGCCCGTGGATGTAAATGATTTCCCCCTTTTCATCGACTATGACCGAAGAGGGGGTGTAATGGTCAAGCAGGTATTTCCGGACAATATCCGGGATATTCATCTCCTGCATGGGATTGGCCTTGTCGCGCCTTTCCCTGTGCGGCTCGAACGTCCAGGGGAGCCCCTGCAGAAGAGTGCTCTGGACCGCGGAGGCGGATTCCCGGCGGCGGAAGATCTTCCATTTCTTGTCCGCTGTCGAAAACAGGTCGATGAACCCCCCTATGCTCTCGGAAGATCCGAGGAAAAGCACTCCGCCGGGCAGCAGGCTGAAGTGGAAGAGCGGCAGGACCTTGTTCTGGAGCTGGCTGTCCATGTAGATCAGGAGGTTGCGGCAGCTGATCAGGTCCATTTTGGTGAACGGGGCGTCCTTGATAACGTTCTGGACGGCGAATACCACATTTTCACGGATCTCTTTTTTCACCCGGAACCCGTTTTCGTCTTTGACGAAGAATTTCTTCAGGCGCTCGGGGCTGACGTCGATCGCGATATTGTTCGGGTAGAATCCCGCCCTGGCATAGGCGATACTGTCTTCGTCTATATCGGTCCCGAAGATCTGCATTTTCAAGTCCCTGTTCAGGGACTCCATGACTTCCCGCAGGACGATGCACAGGGAATAGACCTCTTCGCCTGTCGCGCAGCCCGGGACCCAGACGCGCAATGAATATCCCTGGGGCCTGCTCATGAGCAGATCGGGCAGGATTTTTTCTTTCAATAACTGGAAAGCTTCCTTGTCGCGGAAGAAACTCGTGACGTTGATAAGCATTTCCTTGAAGAGCAGATTCACTTCCTCGGGATGCTCCTGGAGGAAACGCAGGTAGGTTGCATCGTCCTCGATTTCCAGCACGTTCATGCGCCGCTCGATCCGGCGGTTGATCGTGTTCTTCTTGTAAAATGAAAAATCATGGCCGGTCTGCTGGCGGATGAGGTTGAGGATCTTCTGCAGGGTGGTGCCGGCCCGCTGCTTGTATATGTCCTCCTGCTTTTTCCTCCTCGGATACGTATGCTGGATGTACGAGAGAAGCTGGGCGGGGATCTTTTCCGGAGGGAGGACGTAATCGGCCAGTCCCGTATCGATCGCACTCTGCGGCATCCCGCCGTATTTGGCCGTCGCAGGGTTTTGGACAACAGATATGCCGCCGCCGCCGTGAATGGCCCTCAGCCCCAGGGTTCCGTCTGAGCCCGTGCCCGACAAGATAACGCAGATCGCTCTTTCGCCCTGGTCCGCGGCGAGCGAGCGCAAAAAGAAGTCGATGGGCATCCTGAGCCCCCTTGGGTCTTCCGGCTCCGAAAGCTGCAGTGTGTTGTCCGAAACAGACATGTACCTGTTGGGGGGGATCACAAATACTTTATTGGGCTCCAGTTTCATCCCGTCATTGACCTGCTTCACTTCCATTGGGGTGAACTTCGACAGCAGCTCCTTCATCATGCTGGTATGGGCGGGGTCCAGATGGCTGATCAGGACGAACGCCATTCCGCTGTTTTCGGGCATGTTCTTGAAAAAAATCTCAAAAGCTTCAAGCCCGCCGGCGGAAGCGCCCAAACCGATGATCGGGAAACTCTCTTCAGGATTTACCCGGGATGTTTCCTCATCCGGGGTGGGCAGTTCGGGAACATTTTTGGTTCTAACCTTTTTTTCTTTCCCGGCGCCGGCTGCTGCCTTTCGCGGTTTTTGGCTTTGAGCAGGAGTTTTGCGGGCGGGAGTTCCGGCTTTTGTCATAAATCACCTCCAGCGGACGGTGATGTCATCTAATATTATAATCATAGTATAATCAATGATTTTTTGGGGCTCTGTACGTATGAAGGATTAAGGCATGTTGGTTTGCTTCTGGTATTTTGCGGACTCAAATATTATATCATCGATCATTTTCCTGAGGACCCGGGAATGGGTTTCGAGGCTTTCAGACTGCTTCCTGCATGATTCAGCCCTGTCCTGATCTTCAATCCTCATCGCCCTTTCCCGGCACATCTTGTGGAAGTTCGTGTTTTCAACCAGGGCCCTGTATGCTTCCCAGAGGATGCCCTCAATGTATTCGGCGTAAGTTGCGCCGAATGCCAATTCCGAAAAGGTGTGCCCGACGTGGCACTTGTACACGGGGAAACTTGCTTCATCTAAAACAGAAGTAGCGCCTCCGCAATTGGGGCAGACTATCTCGATCAGCCTCTTTTGTCCGCCGTTCTTTTTTGCCATTTCTCCAACGCTCTCTTCTTATTGTATTTGATCGGGACTCCATTTGCCAGTTTCACCAGGGTCTCGCCTATGTCGGCCACGCCCTGGATGTAATCGACGTGGTCCCAGTTAATAGCCGAACGGGGCATGTCCGAGTACAGCGCCTCGTCCGGGTCCTGCGCAATGCTGACCCCGCCATGTTCCTTTATACGAATCAGGCCCTCCGTGCCGTCATCGAGAAGCCCCGAGAGCACGACACCGACAACGCGCGGGCCGTAAGCTTCCGCTGCGCTGGTGAACAGCGCATCGATTGCCGGCCGGAAACCGTTGACTTTCGGCCCTGCGAGGAGTCTGATGTGATCGTCATTCACGGTCAGGTGCAGCCCCGGAGCGGAAACGTAGATATTCCCGTTTTTGACCTTCATGCCGTCCTCGGCCCCCTGGGCCTTGAGAGTGCCGCAATGGTTGAATATGTCAGGCATAAGACTCTTATGGTTCGGGGACATGTGCATGGCAATCAGGATTGCCGCAGGCAGATCAGTGGGAAGGGAGGTCACGAGCTTCATCATAACTTCGACCCCCCCGGCCGAAGCTCCAACTACCACCCTGTCGCGCTTCTGTCCATTTCCGGCCATTTTTCACCCTTTAGTGCATGATACGCTGATTCTGGGAATTGTTAATCAGGGGAACCCTTAATTTGTCCTGTCTGCATCCATTAGGAAAGGACCGGAATGGTATGACGGGTTTTCAGATTTGACTCCAGGAGTGTGGGTTGTGAGGTTTTATCCAGGACTCTCGCCGGCCCTTTCCCGGTACTTTCAATTAAGCCCGGAACTCACACCATCATCTCGACTTGAGCGATTTTCTCGTCGAGGCGTTTGGGGGAAACTGGAAAGGCGGTTTTCAGCTCGGGGGCGAAAAGGGACACCTTGTATTCTTCAATCATCCAGGCGAAATCCCTGACGGCCTGCTTTTTTTCGGCGGAAGTTGAAAATGAAATCTCCTTTTCGAAACCGCGCAGCCGCACGGAGTATTTCGCCAGCTTTTCCGATTTAAGACGGTCCTTGTCCAGGTGGTGCAGTCCCCGTTCGGCGCGCGTCTGCAGCGCTTTCAAGTGGCGCGGCACATGTTCCAGCATGGCGGGGTCATAATTCACGATGAAATCCTCCGAGAGCAGCGCATCGAATTCCGCCCGCAACTCCGAAAGAAAAGCTGCGGCCGATTTATTGGCCGGACCGGCTTTTTCAAGCTCCCGGAATTTTCCGAGCAGCTCTCGCCCGGCATGCAGGACCGGATTGATCTCGCGGACGATAACCTGCAGAGCAGGATAGATCCGCGGACCGGAAGCGGCCGCCAGCTCGAAGTACTCCTTTTCAGTGCGCACGGGCTTTGCAAAGAGGATGCGCCTGAGCCTCAGCCGGACCGCATTTTCGAATTTGAGCTGCCCGGGGCGGCTGCGCGCTTTCTCCTCTTTCGGGAAAAATGCCCGGAAGGCCTGCCTTATTTCCCTGGAGAAATGAATGGATAAAAGCCTGGCGACTCCCTCCCGGTGCAATTCGCCTGCCTGGGCCGGGTTCGTATGGATCCTGAGCCTCACTGATTCGCCGTCGTCTTCCAGGGCGGGAAATGCGGCGCCTCCTGCGGGCCCTTCGATTTCGATGCTTTGCGGGATATCCCCGAAATCCCATTTTGTGATCCCGCTCCTCTCCCATTTGGTCCGGGCGTTTTCCAGGGCGTGCGACCGGCTTTCCGCCGTCACAGAGTTGCGGACCGCCTCGAGGTCCCGCCCCGCCGCAAGCTCGCGACCCTGTGAGTCCGTAATGGCAAACCGCATCCTGAGGTGGTCGGGAAGGGAATCGACGGGCCATGCCGAAGCCGGCACTCTAATGCCGAACTTCTGCGCCAGGCAGTTTGCCAGCGCGGAAATGAGCGGCCCTTTTGCGTTCTCCAGGTCGGCGATGACGGTTTCAACCGTGTTGGGGAGCGGTACAAGCTTCTTGCGATACTCCTTCGGCAGTCCCTTGAGGAGGGCCCCAACCTTTTCGCGGATAAGGCCCGGCACATACCTGTCCGGGTCGCCGGGGTCAACCGAGTAGATCTGCTGTATCGGGATGCGGACGGTTACGCCGTCCGAAGCCTCGCCGGGCCGGAAGGCGTACGAAAGGGAGATCCTGCCTTTTCCGGACCGGACGGAATCGGGGAATTGAGCCAGCTCCGCGTCGTCGGGCAGGTACCTCGAGACATCGGCGTCCGTCATATGAAGGAACGCGTTGCCTTCCTCCCTGATAATCTTGCGCATCGTCCTCATATCGTAAACACCGGGGAGCCTCTCGCGATAAAAAGCGGCAAGCGCGTCCTCGCCGGCCACAATGTCGCGCCTGCGCAGCTTGTCCTCCATTGCGGCGAATTTCCGGATGAGCCCGCGGTTGTACTCCAGGAACGGGAATGTCCCTTCGATGTCGCCCTCCACGAGCGCGCTGCGGATGAATATCTCCGAAGATTCGGCAGGGTTGATCCTGCCGTAGGAAACGCGCCTGCCCGGGACAATAGTCAAGCCGTAGAGCGTCACCTTTTCGGTCGCGGTAACCTCGCCCCGCTTGCGGTCCCACTGCGGTTCGCTGTATGCGCAACGGCAGAGGTGTTTTGCCGTCTCTTCTATCCACTCGCTTTCGATGTTGCCCGCCGTCCTCGCGAACATGCGCGAAGTCTCGATCGCCTCGGCGCAGACTATCCAGCCGCCGCCGCGGTTGAACAGCCCCGATCCCGGGAAGAGCATGATCTCCTTGCCTTTCGCGGCCGTGTACATGTTCTTTTCTTTTTTCACGGCTATATTGGAAAGGAAACCGCTCAGGACGGACTTGTGCAGCTTTTCGTAGAATGCCTTGAACTCTCTGCCGGGGTCTTCGAATATCAGCCGGGGCGCGGGGGGCAGGGGACTTCCGTCCTTGCCGCGGAAGCCCTCGTCGGAGAGGATCGAGATGAGCTGGTTGTAGACATCGGTC
Organism: uncultured Syntrophaceae bacterium; assembly: GCA_964556675.1. Lineage (GTDB taxonomy): Bacteria > Desulfobacterota > Syntrophia > Syntrophales > UBA4778 > JBDKTK01. The sequence continues at coordinate 12,614 of CAZKYN010000022.1, read as the reverse complement.
CATTCCTTGATGCGCCGGAAAGAGAGGAAATTCTCCCGGCAGAATTTTTTCAGCCGGCCGCGCGTCTTCAGCTCCAGAGCCCTGGTGTGATAAAGCTTCCATAAATCCAGGATGCCGATGAAATCGGAAGACGCGTTGTTGAGGCGGGCATGGGCCTGCCGGGCTTCCGTTTCCCTCTCCAGCGACCACTCGCGCGGGTCCTGGGCGGCGAGCGACGCGCAGATGACGGCCGCCTCTTCGAGGCACCCCCGGCTTTCCGCCTCGATCAGGACGCGTGAGAGCCGGGGATCTATCGGCAGGCGCGACATCATCCTCCCCTTTTCAGCCAGGAGGAATTCGGTATTTTCAGCTTTTGCCGCTTTGGGGCGGACCGCCCCGAGTTCCTGAAGCAGCGCTATGCCGTCCTTGATCCCGCCCTGCGATGGAGGGTCGACGAAAGGAAATGAGGGTATGTCGCCCAGGTCCAGCGCCAGCATTTTCAATATGACCTCGGCGAGGTTCGAGCGCAGGATTTCCGGGCTCGTGAAGAGAGGCCGGGCGCAGTAATCCTCTTCCGAGTAAAGACGCACGCAAACACCGTTGCGCACGCGGCCGCAGCGGCCCTTCCTCTGGTCGGCGCTGCTCCGGGATATTTCCGTGACGGGCAGGCTCGTGGACCTCGACCTCGGATTATAGCGGGAGATGCGGGCGAGCCCTGTGTCTATAACGTATTTGATCCCGGGGATAGTGATCGAGGTCTCGGCGATGTTTGTGGCTACGACGATCTTGCGGTTGCCGCCGCCCGAGAAGATGCGGCGCTGGTCCGCCCAGGCGAGGCGCGAATAGAGGGGCAGCACCGTGTATTTGTCTTTCCTGCCTTCCAGGATCTCGCATGTCTCGTTGATGTCCTGCTCCGTGGGCATGAATATCAGGACATCGCCGCCGGCGCTTTCCCGGCACAGTTCGTCGACAGCCTTAACCGCCGCTTCGATATAAGAGTCCTCCTGATCGGCTTCGAGCGGTTCGTAGCGGACCTCAACAGGGTACAGCCTGCCGGAGACCTCGATTATCGGAGCATTGCCGAAGGCGCGGGAGAACTTTTCGGAATCGAGGGTGGCGGAAGTGATGATCAGTTTCAGGTCGCGGCGGCGCGGCAACAGGCTGCGGAGGATGCCGAGGCTGAAATCGATGTTCAGGCTCCGCTCGTGCGCCTCATCGATTATGATCGTGTCGTACCGGCGCAGCTGCGGGTCCGAATGGAGCTCCATGAGGAAAATCCCGTCCGTCATGATCTTCAGCCAGGGGTCTCTCCCGGATTTTTCATCGAACCTGATCTTGTAGCCGACCGAGCGTCCCAGCGGCTCGTCCATCTCCTCGGCTATCCTGTTAGCCACGCTGATTGCAGCGATCCGCCGGGGCTGGGTGCAGCCGATCGCCCCTTCGACGCCCCTGCCTGCCTCGATGCACATCTTCGGGATCTGGGTGGTCTTGCCCGAACCGGTCTCTCCGGTGATGATCACCACCTGGTTTGCGCGGATTGCCTCGATAATGTCCCTGCGGCGCAGGCTTATCGGCAGAGATTCGGGGTAAGCGAGCTTCGGCCGTGATTTTTTCCTTTCCTCTTTTTCCCTGATCGAGGCGGTTATCTTCCCCTCGATGGATTCCAGCCTGGACACGACTGCCGGGAGGTTGCAATCAGCGCGTTCGCAAATCCTGGCGATGTTCTTCATCTCCCTGCGGAAGAACGGCAGGTCCCTGCCCCTCGCCCTGGAGAGGCGGGCGTTTATCCGGCGGCTTGCTTCTTTAATTTTTTCGTGAATGGTAGGTTCCATGTTGTGAAAATTTTCCAAACTCATACTCTTGCAAAAGCAGGGGTCCCATCCCCCGAACCGTCACTCCTGCGAAAGCAGGCGTCCATAAAAATAAAAAACCTGGATTCCCGCTTTCGCGGGAATGACTCGGTCGACGAGTAGGGGGATAAGTAGTACATCGGCACAAAATAAAAATCCCACTATATGGTGCTTTTTAAAGTTTAAATATAGAGGGGGAATTATTTTTTCAGGATGGCCTTAAGGATTGTCTTGAAGTCTTCAACCCTGTTCTGGGCAATGGCCTCCTTGAGCAGCTCCTGCATCTCTTTATCAAGAATATCAATTATTTGCGCATCTATCAAGACCCTTTTCGCAAGGATGCGGCTCTCCGGACCCAGGCTCTCAAAGGGTTTGCCGAACATCCGGTCGACCGAAAGGACGCCCGATTCCATCAGCTTGATTATATAATGGAGGGTCAGCTTGCGCCTGCCGTGCATTATCTCCGTCAGCCTGTTTTTCGAAAAACCTATATTGCGGGCGAGCTCGCTTAAACGCCGCTCTTTCTTGAGCTTCCTGAGGGCGGCCTGGACTTCGGGGAGGAGCTCGGGGAAATCGTGACCGTATTCCATTTCCAGATCCGGGTAAGTAGGTGCGTGCTCCATATTACAACATGTCTTGGGAGTCAACCTTTTTCCGCCCGGAACTAAGCCATGAGATGACCTTTTCCGTAGGCATTAGATGGTACGAAATCCCCTTTACTAATACCACAATATGGTATATCCTCATGCTCCACTGCCTTATAAAAAACAGGGCCAAGGGAGGTAATCTGCATGGATTTTATCTCTAGGGGGACAGGAATGTCCCTGTTATCAGCCTCTCCCGGGAACGGGAGGAGGTTCCGGAGGATATTCCGGGCAAAGAAAAGGAGGGAGCTTCGAGAGCGCACGGAGAAGATTGAACGGACGGACGAATACAGCGACGGCCGGCAATTTCTTGATCCCGAGCCCGAAGATTATGGATGGAGAAATGGCGGTAAGTAAAGAACAGATAGAAAAAGAAATGCAGCTTGTTTCCCGCCGCAACGGGTTCAAGCTGGTGGATTTCCACGGGGGCAGAGAGCCGGGTAACGGCAACGGCAATGCCCGGAAGGAAATGGAAAAGAAGCCCTCATGCCCGATCAGGTTCGAGGGAAAAGGCCTGCTGGGGAAAAAGATAGTGGTGTACGTACCGAAGCGCTACTGCTCGGACGGGGAGCTTACGATGAAATCGCGGGAACGCCTCGCCGCCGAAGGCTTCTGCAGTTTTGCCGAGCGCAGCAAGGAGCTGTACGAGTGCCGGATGGAGTTCAAGGCCAACGACAGCGACCAGTGGAAAATAGAAGTAGTCGATTAACGCGTCAATATTTGGAAACGGAGGCATTGCTCAGCGTGAAGGAGACGTAAGACCTCCCTGATACTATGTCCTGAAATTTTTCGACCTTGTTCAAGGTGCCTGAAAAGTCCACCGTCTGCTGGAGATGGAGTTCCTTCAGGCCCATTGATTCGCTCCTCATGTTGGCGATGACTCCGTTTCCGCAGTCCACAAAAACCGTGAACTGGGAGCTGTCCGGCCCGCCCACCACGTCGAGGATGGCCCCCCTGCCTTTAACAGACTGATTATCGAGCCTGTCCTTATAGTATTGCCTCACCTGGGCGTCCGTCATGAAGAAAATCTTTGACCCGATGTCGCACACGTCGTCCCCCCAGGCAAACAATTGCGGGGGGGCGAGCAATGAGCAAATTACCGCGACCACGATAAAATAAGTTCTCATCCGGGACCCTCCCTGGGGATTTTCTAAGATCAGTCTTGTACAAAGAAATGCATTTTCCCATAAGGGCTGTCCTTATTTTTGGATTGTCATATGGTTGAGAGCGGGGCAGGTGAAGGTGTCCCATGTCCTGCGGAGTGCAGGAGAAGGCATCGCTCTACACCTCCCCCTTTAATCCCCCTCCAGAGGGGGACAAAAAAATCGCCCCCGGTGAAAGCAGGGGGCAAGCCTCTGGAATGGTCAATATGAAAAATACTGGATTCCCGCTTTCGCGGGAATGGCGGACCGGGGATGTGGAATAGCTCCGGGAAGAGGCTGCTCCTATTTTCTTTCCGGTCCTTCGGGGCAGATTTTTTCGGATGTGGTCGGCGATAGGGCGCCCGCCGGCATCCTGCCGAATACTTCCTGGAACTCATCCGGCAGTTCCACACTGATGTCATGCATTACGCCGGCAGGTATTATTTCCTTGAGGAGCGAAAGGATGCACCTGGTTTCCTCCACTGCCGTCGTATAGCCGACGTCCGCCCTGGCGACCACCCGGTTATAAAAGTCCTCCAGGTCGAACCTGTTGGTCCTCTCTCCCCAGTCGTCATGGATCAAGTCTTTCATCTCGCGAGGCACTTCGGACGCCAGCTTGTTCCGCATGGACTGGCTCAGCCGCTCTCCGAGCGTGACCAGGACGGCCTGCGCCCTCCTGCCGGCCTCCTTTTCATCGGTCCCGGACCTTTCGGCGACCTTCCTGATGAATTCCGGATATTTCATTGCACCTACCTTTTTTGTTCCATTATCGTAGAATTCCAGTCCGTTGTGTATCGGGGCAACCCTTAATTTGCCGTTTCGGTTTTTTCCTTTGAAATGCTTTCCGGATTTAATTAAAAGGTTGTATCCCAGACGTGAAAGGAATTCGCCATGTTCGATTACATGCTTACGAAAGAGCAAATGCAGATCAGGGACGAGGCGCGCGATTTTGTCAAATGGGTTCCGCGTGAGACGGTCCTCGCCATGGACACCGACCAGATAAAATTCCCGAAGGAATTCCTCCAGGAGGCGGCCCGGCGCAATCTCATGGGCTGCCGCTACCCGCGCCGGTGGGGCGGGCGCGGCATGGACTGGGTGACAACCGGAGTCGTCATGGAGGAGATCGGGACGCTCGGGTACGAATTTGCCTGCGTCTTCGGGGTCGGGGCGGAGCTTGTCTGCGACGCCGTCATCCTGCACGGGACCGACGAGCAGAAGGAGAAATATGTCAAACCCCTGCTGCGGGGAGATTTATTCGCGGCCGAGTGCCTCACAGAACCGCGGGGCGGCTCAGACTTTTTCGGGGCGACAAGCAGGGCGGAGGACAAAGGCGATTACTTCCTGCTCAACGGCCAGAAACGCTTCATCGTGGGCGCGGAGGGGGCGGATTTTTTCCTGGTCTATGCGCGGACCGATTTCGACCCGAAGGCAAAACCGCAGAATGCCCTGACCTGCTTCATCGTGGACCGGGGGCCGGGCGTCGAGACAAAATACCTTTACGGTCTCCTGGGGTGCCGGGGCGGCGGGACCGGCCGGCTCGTGTTCCGCGATGTGAAAGTGCCCAAAGAGAACGTGATCGGGAGAGTGAACGGCGCCTATGACGTGTTCAATACGATGATGATCCCTGAGCGGCTCGGGACGGCAATCATGACTATCGGCGCGGCGCGGCCGGCGTTGGATATTGCTACCAGGTACACCTCCCGCCGGAAGGCATTCGGCCAGGTGATTAATAATTTCCAGGGCGTGAGCTTCCAGATTGCCGAGGCCGTCATGCTCCTCGACGCGGCGCGGGCGCTCGGATATGCCACGGCGCGAGCCGTTGATGCGAATGTGGATTTGAACAGGATCCGCCGGATGGTGTCCGAGAGCAAGAAGTTCATCACCGAATCCTGCCAGAAAGTTGTCCATAACGCGATGCAGGTCATGGGAGGCATTGCCTATACCAATGTATTTCCGGTTGAGCGCATTTACCGGGATGTGCGGCTCGCCTCTATCTGGACAGGTTCCAGCGAGGTCATGTCCATGATCGTCGCCCACGAATGGTATCGGGAAAACCTCAAGGAACAGGCCGCCCGCAAACAGCGCGATTTCGAGGCCGACGCCCAGGAAGCGGAATCCGAAGAGAAGGTCTACACCGATGAAGACATGTGGGCCAAGGGGTGGTGAACAGAATGACATCAAAATACCTGTCCCCCTCTGGAGGGGGCGGGGGGAGGTCGTGTAATCACAACAATAAACCACCCCCTTAATCCCCCGCCGGCGGGGGACAAAAAGATGTCTTAAATCAACCACCATGGGACCCAGGTTTAATGCTGCCTTATCTCCTCTCCCCGATCCTACTTGCCTATCCCGGCCGTAGTTTAAATTTTTTGTCACAATACCTGTCCCCCTCTGGAGGGGGCGGGGGGAGGTCGTGTAATCACAACAATAA
>CAZKYN010000022.1:0-6468 GCA_964556675.1 uncultured Syntrophaceae bacterium | reverse complement strand
GGTTTAATGCTGCCTTATCTCCTCTCCCCGATCCTACTTGCCTATCCCGGCCGTATTTATTAACTTTAAATTTGGCCTGCTTCTGTCCCGTATCATTCTCCCGCTCACACTCTGAATAAAACCGGAGGGAAACGATGTTAGCGAGCGCCCAGCCCCAGGAGATTCTTTATGTCCTTTCACCGACCCCGGCGGACAATCGCGAAGGGTTCCGGACCGCCGTACCCTGGATCAGCAGGATGACAGGGGAACAGGTCCGCTCTATTTTCAGGTATTCCGACCTGCTCAAGTCCATTGTACAAAGCCCTTTCGTCCCGGTCCCGCCCAAGCTCATGGCCTTCGGCCAGAACTTCTTCCTGGAAAACTATTTTATAAATCCCACCCGGGCCTATGCGAGAAATGCCTCACTGAAAGGGAGCAATCCCGACCCTTACGGGGAATTCCAGGACATGATCTGCAGCGAATACGCCGGCTTACTGCAGACAGTGTGCGGCAATTTCATCCGCGGCGGATTTTTTGATATTGAAGCTGCGCGGAATTTCCGGGCGAACCCCCAATTGGGCCAATTCCTTCAAAACTTCGCCCGTCTGGAATACGCCTCCCCCGTCCTGGGCATGACCCGCCTCAAGGCAATGAAAGACCTTCTCAAGAACCTGCTTATAGTGCTTGCGGAAAGGCCCCTTGAGACCGGCGATCTGCCGTTCCAGTCCGAAACCCAGGGGCAGCCCTTTTCAGAATACCTGCAATCGAGCCGCTCCCGGTTCGTAAATCTCTACGAGGAGCAGGCTTTTGATATAAAGAGTTACTCGGAACGGGCGACCGGTGGAAAAATAGGGTTCATGCCGTATGATATTGTCGAGGGCTCCCGGGTCCACACCTGCCGTTTGAGGCATTACCCCCTGCCGGAAGGCGTACAGCCCAACGGATGCGTCTTGTACGTCAACACACCCCTGATCAACATGCCGGAAATTTTCGATCTCGCGGACGGCAAGTCCATAATCCAGAGAATGCTCCAGAAGGGATATTCAGTTTACATGGTGGACCACGGCCAGCCCGGCCCGGCTGAAAGCCGCCTGGGACTCGACTTTTACGGTAAGGAACTGCACGACCGGTACATCGACCTGGTGAAGGCCGTGCATCCGGGATGGCCCATCGAGGTCATGGCTTACTGCATGGCCGGCACCCTGATCCTTCCTTATCTTGCCAGGCGGGCGGAAGAGCGCCTGGGCCGCGGGGAGGAGATGGACATAAAGCGGGTGGCGCTCATGGCCTCGCCGGTGAAATTCGACGACGGGGAAAGCGGGCATCGGCCCATGCGCCGCGTCATAAGCCGTCAGTACGACGGCCGCTTCATGTGGGAGCTTTTCGGAGACACCAATATCCCGTCGCAGGTTATTGAGTCCGGCATGCACGAGATCCAGCCCGGCGTGCAGTACAACATCACCGCCGGATTTTACATCCGGGCCACCCACCTGTCCGATATCCGGGATTCGGCCCCCTTCCTCTACTGGATAACGCACGGGACAAAGTTCCCGACAAGGGCGCACCGTGAGTGGGTGACATGGTTCTTCCTGGAGAACCGGGTATTCGAGGGGAAATACCGGATGCCTTCGAAGGACCCCAGGTTGGACGGCAAGCCGGTCCGCATGAACGCATTGAGGGAGGCAGGGGTGGTCCTCTTCGATTACCGGGGGTCGCGCGATCCGATCGCCCCGGTCGGCTCCTGCGTGGCAAGTGAAAAATGGGGACAGGTCCGGAACGGCAATATTGAGGTCACCCGCGGCGGCTTGAACAGGACTATCGAGCGCAATGCCGGCCACATATTTGTGGTCAGCCGCAAGCTCCTCGGGGAATATGTCGATATTGTCTCGAATTTCCTGGAAGGGAGATAGAATCTCCCTCCCCCCCTGATTACCCTCCGGACCCGATTCGGGTCATTGCTGTTGCTGCTGCTCGGATTTGGTTACCTGCTCTTCTATGGAGGACCTGAGCACCCGGAAGCCGCCCCGGCTTTCTTCCGCAATGAAAGAGAGCCATGAATCCAGCAGCGATTCGGACCTGTCGAGGCTTTGCCTGATTGTCTGGCCGTCGCCTTTGCCCTCGACCCCTTTATTGTACGCCTCGCCCATGTTGCTCAGGTAATCGATCCAGGAATTGGCGAGCCGGTTGAGCCGGTCCTGCTGCAGCCGAGAAAAATCGGTCAGCCTGTTGACCCCTATCTGTTGCGGCACCAGGCCGAACAGGGAGGCGGAAAAGAAGTTCTGCCAAATACGGAACAGCTCGGATGGATTTGCCACGGACTGCAGAGGCTTGAAAAACTGGTTTATAGATTCTCGAAAAACATTGGAATAAGTATCGGAAATGTTTTTTGCCGATTCGTCGGGTTTGCCCCGCATGCTCATTTCCGCAGAATCCATCCAGTAACGGATCATGCGGTTGTACAAGTCCATTCCCTGGAAGATGAGTTCGAACCCCTGACGGGGCAGCCTGGAGATGTCCTCTTGCCTGGAACCATTCATTGTAGGTCCTCCTAAAATGTTTTACCCCAAATTAGTATTTAAGGCGGGAACAGGCCATCAGGATAAGCCTCATTTTGCGGGAAAGAATTGATTATTAAATTTCAGGCCGGAACGAGGCTGCGCTCATTGCAGTTTCATGGCAAGGTGGAAACCGATTTTTGCAAGCGGCTTGAAATCAGCGATATACTTGCGCTTCCATTTATTTCGCTCTTTTTCCGTTATTATGGAGTCGCTGTCGGTCGCCTTCATGATATGGACGTATCTCTCCGCCCGCGCGGCGATCCTTTCCTTGCTGATAGTATAGAATATCGCCTGATTGATCACCGGGACATCGTACTCGTCAATTACGACAGCGCCGGAACTGTTCATCAGACGGTACCACAGCCGGCGCCCCGCCCCTGTTGCGGCAAAGAGCGCGGCGCTCGTGATGGAATTCCGGGGAGATATCTCCGACTCGCCCCGACGGAACTCGCCCGCGGCCTCGTCGAGGTATTCGGCGCCGATTCTCCTGGCCATTTCATTTTCTCCCCATGCTATCAATTCTTCCGCTGCCGTCTTCAGGATTTTTTTCTCATCGTCCGTGATCGCGAGTTTCATAAACCTCTCCGTCCCGGGCGGTTTTCCGCCCGGGGAATCTGGAATGCATCCCTATTTACTATTCGGTAATTTTCCGGAAAAGTTAAACCTTATTGCCTGAATTTCGCGGTCCCTTTTTCCGCTTGACTCGGCGAAAGCCCCTTGCATATAGTGCCGCGTCGAAATTTCCAAGGTGAAGCGCCATGAAAAGAATAGCAGTGCTTTCCGATACGCACGAAGACGACCTGGCCATGGAATTGTTCATGAGCTGCATGGAAGGCTTGAATATTCAAGATATTATTCATCTGGGCGATTATTTTGACGACGCCCGCGTCCTTCAGGAGAAGGGTTTCAATCTTATCCAGGTGCCCGGGACCTGGGATGAATCATATTACCGGGATTCAAGTATCCAGAACCGGAAGCTGATCAAGATCGAGAACTGGAAGATATTCCTGACCCACACCCCGGAATCCCATTACAACGATCTTCGGGAAGACCCCAAGCCGGAGGAAGTGCTGGAATAAAGCCAAATCGATGTCATGCTCTTCGGCCATACCCACCTGGCCGGCATCCATCGCCGGAACGGGACGGTCCTCATCAACCCCGGCCACCTCAACAGCTACGAGGGCAGGGGCTGCCCCCTGACCTATGCGATCCTTGAGATCGAGAAGAACCGGTTGAATGTGGAGATCATGCAGCTGCCGGAGAACGAGGTCCGCATCCGGAAGACCTTCCGCCGGGGGCCGGGCAAGGCGATAGAAGAAATCTGATATCCGCTCTAACCCGGCCTGAAGTAAGATAAGGACCGGGACGCCGCCTCGACTGGATGGTTTTCAGCCCCGCGACTTCATCAATTTCTCGACTGGGACACCATGTCGTTATATTTCTTTTTCGCCGCCGCCCTGGCCTTCGCCCATTCTTTTTTTGCCGACTGCTGAGTCGTTTTAAACTTGTCCCGCGCGGTCCTGACCGCTTCGGCGCTTCCTTTCCTGATCTCCTGAGCTTCCTTTGTGGACGAATCCCTGACGGCTTTCGAGTCCTGTCGGGCCTTTTTCGCCGCGACCCGGTATTCCTGCCTGGCGCTTTGGACTGCTTCGTCGAAGTCCTTTTTCGCCTTCCTCATTTCCTCATCGAAAACCTTTTTAGCGTGCGCGATCTGTTGTTTTATTTCAGCCGAAACCGAAGCGTCTCCGGCTGCGGCGGCCTGAATATCAACCCTGAATATCATTAAAAGGACGATGGCGATTGCAATCAGCGCCGTCCTGCCGAATGGATACATTGAAACACCTCCGGGCAATTTCTCTCAATTCACAATCCCGGTTTGTAAATATCAGCCCGGGATTGTTTCGACCATCAGGAAAAACCGCAACGCGGGTTAAATTCCTGAAGGGCGACCGGAAGTGTACTTCTCCGGGGCCGTCAATGAAATCAGTTTTTTCCGCCGGGCTCCGGAAAAATGAAGAGCGGTGTCCTCGCAGGCGGGTTTCTGAGGTCCCTGACTATGATGGCCCCTCTGCCGTTCGGGGTGGAGCAGTTCGGGTTAATAACGTAATGAGTCCGGCGGGCATCGCCCGTCCCTCGGGGTTTATGGATTAAAATTACGATGGACATTCCCTCCCTGTGGCGCAAGGCATCGCGAATATGGTCACCTTTCCAAGCAATCCACATACCAGGAGCCCAAGCCTGCGTAATAATTGTGGAATCAATGACCAGGGAGAGCCTTTCCCGATGAAAATGTAAAAATAACCGACAGCCGCATCAATCCGCGAAAAGCCCAATGCTAAAGGAGGCATAAATAAAGGCCATGAATGGGAACGGATTGGCACAAAAAAGCGGCGCCTCCGGCGATGAAAAGAAAGACTATCAATCGCATACGCTCTGCAAACCGAAAAAGTTCCGGCGCAAAAAACTGCAAGTGGCTGCAATATATATTGTTTTTCAATTCCGGACTCGGACGGGAGTTTTGCCCTGAGTGTAGGAATATTTTACAATCCGGTTTTTTTTAATCGGGTTTCCCCCTGTTTCCTTCTCATTTGATAAATAATTTCCTATAGATACATGCCCTGGCATATTAAGTGCTACAGATCATGTCAAATTATTATTTTGAGGGAGGGTGGAATGAAAAATATATTCAACAGCATCGTTGCAAGCGTATTCTTATTGGCGCTTATCGCGGCGCCGGCATTCGGTTATACAATAACGGTCCCCGGCACGTCCGATCCCTGGCTTGCGGGCATGCCCGATGGAGCAAGCGCGAGCTACAATCCCGGAAGCGGAGAGCCTGCCGATTTCGCTCCCGCCCAGTCTCCGGTCCTGGTCGGCATACCCCTTTATGCCGGAATGCAGCTGCAATGGTCGGCAACGGGCCAGGTGGGGCACCCCGGAGACGTTTCAGGCCCGGACGGATATCCGTCTGTTTACACCCATTTTACCGGGGCCGAGAATGGGATCTCTGATATTACTGTCCCGATTGATTCGCTCATTGGGGTCTTCCTCAGCGACAGCCTGGGCGCGGTTCCCGGTGCGCTGAATTTTTCGACCCAGGCCGGCAGGGACTATCTTGCGATCAGCCCTGAACTGCAGCAGGTTTTCTTCCTGGGAGACGGCCTGACGAGCGGTTCCGCCGCCCAGACCATAATTGTGCCCGCGGGCGCCACCCGGTTTTACCTGGGGACCATGGACGGCTTCAGCTGGAACAACAATGTCGGCTCTTTTCGCATTACGTTTAATACCGTGCCCGAACCGGCTACCTTGATCCTCCTCGGCGCCTCCCTGCTGGGTCTTTGCGGCTTGAGGAGAAGCATGGCCTAGATCATTGCTGCGCGAAAAGCAGGGCCGCCGATCGGCCCTGCTTTTCGCGTCAACTTCCGGCAGTGCACCAGGACCCGCTTCCACTCTGCTCCCCGGTCCGGGTCTGGCCGGATTCAGCAAAGACAATGAAACAGCTGATATTGAAACAAGCAAAGCAGGTTAAGGCAGCGCCGGTTGGCGCTGCCTTTTGTTTTCCGGACAGCCGTTTATAAATCTTAAACAGGGTGGGAGCCCCCAATCCGTTTTGAACTTCAGTAAAGCCGTGAAAAAATCAGGTGTTTTCATTCCGAAAATCAGACCATCCCTGAATGTCTTCCCGCCTGCTATTCATATAATCTGGGAGATGTCCCGAGCCGCGCTCCTGACAAGATATGGCGGTTGTCTCCGGCTCCGGGAAAAACTCAGTCCGGCAGGAGGACCAAGTTGGCCAATGCCGCACAGATCAGAAGGCCTCAGGGCCGATTCCCTTGTATCGGCCTCATTCTTTCCCTTCTGGTATTCTCATCTTCCTGGGGGTGCGTGAGAGTCGGACCCGACTTTCAACAGCCCGCTTCGCAATTCGCCC
>CAZKYN010000021.1:11675-22085 GCA_964556675.1 uncultured Syntrophaceae bacterium | reverse complement strand
GGCGGGTTTAAAGAGACGGCGCGCTACAACGAGGTGCTGGTAATCCGCCGCACGGCGGCGAAGAAACCGTACGTGATGACGGTCAATCTCGAGAACGCCATTAACGGCACGGACCTCGGGCAGGATATTTTTGTGCAGCCGTTCGATATCGTCTATGTGCCCAGGTCTCCGATAGCAAACGCGGACCTGTGGGTCGATCAGTATATCCGCAAGCTGATTCCCGTTCCGTTCGGGTTCGGCTTCGGGTGGTCATATTGAAAACGGAGGTGTTTTAATGCAAGCATACAGGCAATCGGCCGGTATCAAGGATTTATTCGGCATTATTTTCAAGCATAAGAAAAAAATCATCTTCACCTTCCTTGCCGTAAGCGTCATCACATCAATCGTGACGCTGCTGATCCCTCCCGCTTACGAAGCAAAATCGAACATCCTGATCAAGGTCGGACGTGAGCACATCTACAGGCCGGAAACCGGAGACTTGCGCCCGTCCATCTTCTTCACCCCGGACGGCGCCGTGAGTTCCGAAATCCAGATAATGACCAGCCAGGACTTGATTTCGCGGGTAATCGCCGCGATCGGCCCCGATAAGATGTACAAGCAGTTCATCTCGTCCTCGCTCATCGGGGGATCGCCCATGGATTCGGCGGTGGCGCAGTTCGAAAAAGACCTCAAGGTCGAGCAGAAGCCGCGCACCGACGTTATCAGCGTCGCGTTCACCCACAGCGACCCGAAGATTGCGGCGCAGTCGGTCAATCTCCTCATCGAGTATTTCCGGGACCAGCACCTGAAAGTGTTCCGCGGCCCCGCGACGGCCTTCCTGGAACAGCAGGTCGCGTTCCTCGAAAAGCGGCTGCGCGGTTCCGAACAGAAGATCGAGGACTACAAGCAAAAGAACAAGCTTTTCTCCCTCGAGGAGCAGCGGGCGAGCCTGCTGAAGCAGCGCACCGACCTCGACACCTCCATGCTGATGGCAAACAACGAAATAAAGCAGCTGCAGCAGGGGGGCGCCCCCTCCGGCGAGAAAGGCATGGTTCGTTCGCCCGAGCAGCAGGTAAGCATCGACACCGCCAAGGCCCGGCTGCTCGAGCTCCAGATCAAGGAGGAGGAGCTTGTCCGCAAGTACAATGAAGACACCCAGATTGTGACGGGGGTCCGCAACGAGATCAAGGTTGTCAGGGATTTCATCAGCGAGCAGGAGAAGTTCGGGGACCGTCTTGAGAAGAGCAGGGTGCAGGCCTCGATCAAGTCCCAGCAGGCAAAAATCGCAAACATCGCCTCCCAGATAGCCGAGATCGACTCGGGTATCAGGGAGATCAACCTGCGCGAACGCGAATGGCAGAGCCTTAAGCGGGACTTCGCCATGAACGAGGCGAATTACCAGACATACGTGCGGAAGCTGGAGGAGGCCCGGATATCCGACGAGATGGACGCAAAAAAAATGGCCAATATCAGCGTCCTGCAGACTGCGACAGTTCCGTCCAAGCCGGTGAAGCCCGATGTCGGCAAGAATATTATGCTCGGTATGCTTTTCGGCGCCGTCGCCGGTTTCGGACTGGCCTTCGTCTCCGAATACTCTGCTCAGGGGGCTTCCTCGCCCGAGGCCGCCCGGCGCAGGCTGGGGCTGCCGGTGCTGCTGACGCTGCCGTACAAGGAACAGTAAATGTACCTTAATTTCTTCGGGTTCAAAAAAGAACCGTTTCAGATAACTCCGGACCCCGAATTCCTCTTCCTGAGCGCCGGCCATCGTGAGGCGCTGGCGTCAATAATTTACGGCATAGAAAAACGCAAGGGCTTCATCGCGGTAGTCGGCGGCGTGGGCCTGGGCAAGACTACTATCTTCCGCTCCTATCTCGAAAGGATCAACAAGCGCCTGATACGGACGATATACATATTCAATCCCAACATCTCCTTCAAGACGCTGCTCAAGACGATTTTTCAGGAGCTGGACGTGGCGCCGGTTTCCGACGAGACGGTGGAAATGGTCAACCAGCTTCATGACGTCCTGATAGCTGAATACCGCGGGGGGCGCAATGTAGTGCTCGCCATCGACGAAGCTCAGAATATCCCCGTACTTACCCTGGAGAACCTGCGGATGCTCTCAAACCTGGAGACGGCCAGGGACAAGCTGATCCAGATCGTCTTCATCGGCCAGCCGGAATTCGATGAGATGCTCAAGAACGAATCCCTCCGGCAGATCAATCAGCGCATTGCCATGCGCTCGACAATCCTGCCCCTGTCCCGCAAAGAGAGCGTGGCCTATATAAAGCACCGCCTGGCGAGGGCGCAGCAGGGCGGCGGCGCCGTTTTCACCGATGAGGCCCTGAACAAGATATCCCTGAAAGCCGGCGGCATACCGCGAACCATCAACATCCTGTGCGACAACGCGCTGGTAACGGCTTACGGATATCAGCAAAAGCCCGTGTCCGCCGGGATAGTCGGCGAGATAATCCGCGATTTCGACAGGCGCAAGGCCGCCTCTCCCCTGAAATGGAAGTATGCCCCGGCGTTCGCCGCGGCGCTCGTTGCGGCGGTCTTCTGGATGTACGGCAGGGACTTCGATCTGACTTCCCCGGCCGATAAGCAGCCCCGGGCGCCCCTTTTGAAAACGGAGGGCGCGGCCGCGCCTGAAGCCGGCCGCGCGGGCTTTGTCCGGAAACCTATCAAGGCCGACATTATAGACGGCGCGTCTGCGGCGCCCGTGAAGGCCCGGCCGGATGCCGGGCCGCAGAACAGGAGCGAAACCGCCCCCCGGAAAGACCCGCATAAGGCGGATTACGTCCGGGTTATAAAAAAGGGGGACACCCTGACCAGCCTGATCCGGGAGCAATACGGATACGTCGACGACCGGATATTGGCGCTGGTGCGCGACAGCAATCCGTGGATAAAAAACGCCGACAGGATTTTCACCGGCTTCGATCTGGTCTTTCCCTATATTGACGAGACTAAAAATAAAAAGGAGAGGTAAATGAGCAAGAAATTCGAAGCGCTCGAACAGGCCGAACGGGACCTGAAGGGGGTGAGGCGGGAATTTTCTTCAGGCACTGAAGAATATCTTGCAAGCCTTCCCGCGCTGAATCTTGAAAACGAGATCCTGGCGCTTCACCAGACTCTGGACCTGATCCTTCCCCGCAACCGCAAGATCATCCAGTTCATCGGGGTCTGCGGCGGCGAGGGGGCATCCACGGTATGCCGGGAATTTGCGCGCACATCCGCCATGAAGATGGGCAAAAATGTCTTGCTGGTCGATGCCGACCGCAACGGCCGTTCGCAATTCGGGTTCTTTCACCTCCGTCCCGATTACGACTGGCAGAGCATCCTCCTGGAAGGGGTCCCTCCGGACAGGGCCCTGCAGCAGGTCGGCACGTCGAGCATGTTCCTGAGCCTTATGTGCTCCGGCGATTACCCGGGGGGCAAGCTGTTCAGCCTGCAGAATTTCCGGGAATACTGGGACTGGCTCAAAGAGCGCTTTGACACGATCCTGTTCGACGCTGCGCCGCTCACGACATGCTCCGACGCCCTCGCGATTGCCAAGCATGTCGACGGGGTCATTCTCGTCCTCGAAGCGGACAAGACCAGGCTGCCGGCCGCGGAGAGCATCCGGGACAAGCTGCGGGAGAGCGGCGCGAACGTGCTCGGGACGATATTCAACAAGCGGCGCTTCTATATTCCTGAAGCCATTTACAAACGGTTGTAAGAACATGTCCATGCTGAATTCACTTATAAGCAGGATCAATCCCCTGCTGAGGGCTGAAAAGCTGGCGGAATCCGCGGCCGCGTGGACGGACCGGGACTGCGGAATATATTCCGAAAAGTACTTTAACGAAATGCTGCGCATCGAGAGGAAAAGGACGGAACGCTCCGGAAAGCCCTTCATCCTGATCCTGCTTGACGTGCGCGAATACGGCGAGACTGCCGGACGCGGCAAGTTCAGAGGCCTGGCCAAAACGATCTGCTCTCTGACCAGGGACATCGACGTGAAAGGCTGGTACTCGAGCGGGACCGTGATCGGCCTCATGCTGCTCGAGATAAGCGGCAGCCAGGCGGCAAAGCTCGTCGCGGAAAAACTCCGTCAGGAGATAATCAGGACGGCAGGCGAAAAGGATGCCGGCGCCATCAAGATATCGTTCCACCTCTATCCGGAGGAAAAAGCCGGGCGCTTTGATCCGGCCCTCTATCCCGACCTGCGGGACAGGGCCAGGGGCGCCTCCGGGTTCAAAAGGCTCCTTGACCTGACCTTCAGCGCTGCAGGGCTCCTGCTGCTCGCGCCGGTTTTTGCCGTAATAGCGCTGCTGATCAAACTGACTTCGAAAGGCCCCGTCCTTTTCCGCCAGGAGCGGGTCGGGCGCTTGGGGAAAAGCTTCATATTTTTAAAGTTCCGGTCCATGTACGTAAACCGGGACCACAAGATTCACGAGGAATTCATCCGTAATTTCATAAAACCTCCGCTGACTGCTGCATCCCGGGCCCCCTCGGTCTATAAAATCGAGAAGGACCCCAGAGTAACGCCCCTGGGCCATTTCCTGAGGAAGACCAGTCTCGACGAACTCCCCCAGCTGTTAAACGTTCTGCGGGGAGAAATGTCTCTCATCGGGCCCCGGCCCCCTCTTCCGTACGAATGCATAATCTACGAAAAGTGGCACCTGTCACGCGTGCAGGCAAAACCGGGGATAACGGGGCTGTGGCAGGTGAAGGGCAGGAGCCGCACCAGCTTCGACGAGATGGTCCGCCTTGATATCAAATATATCCGGGAGTGGTCGCCATGGCTGGATATCAAGATCCTGTTCAAGACGCCGTGGGCGGTGTTTACGTGCAGGGGCGCTTATTGAAAATTTTTCCTCTTTAAATTGTCAGGACGCGTAGGGCTGCAAAAATAACTTAGTCCGGAGAATGCAAATGATTCGCATAGGTGTGATCGGGTTCGGATACTGGGGGCCGAATATACTGCGTAACTTCAGCAGCCTCGACTCCGTCGAAGTCAAGTATGTCTGCGACCTGGACGAGAATGCGCTTAAAAGGGCGCAGCGGGCCTATCCGGGCGTAGGCCTGACAACGCGCTCCCGGGAAATCACCTCGGCCGCGGACGTCGACGCCGTAGCGATCATAACGCCTGTTGGCACTCATTACGAACTCGCCAGGCAGGCCCTGGAAAACGGCAAGCATGTATTCGTTGAGAAGCCCTTCACTTATACGGTAGACGAGGCAAAACGCCTCATCGACATCGCCGAGAAGAAAAGCCTGCGGATCATGATCGACCACACTTTTCTTTACACAGGCGCCGTGAGGAAAATAAAGCAGCTCATCAGCGACGAGGGCGCCCTGGGCGACCTGTTTTATTTCGACTCCACCAGGGTCAACCTGGGTCTCTTTCAACACGATGTAAACGTAGTCTGGGACCTTGCTCCCCACGACCTTTCGATAATGGATTACCTGATAAAAGAGCGTCCGACAGCAGTGATCGCGACCGGAGAGGCCCACTTCAACCACGGTCTGGAGGATGTAGCCTATATCACCTTGTATTTTCCCAATAAGCTGATCGCCCATATTAACGTCAACTGGCTTTCGCCGGTAAAGGTCAGGACCACGCTGATCGGGGGCCACAAGAAGATGCTGGTCTGGAACGACCTGGACGTCGATGAAAAAATACGCATCTACGACAAGGGGGTGGAAGTAAATAACTGCGAGAGCATGTACGACCTCCTCGTCAGCTATCGCTCGGGCGATATCTGGGTCCCCAAGGTCGACAAGGTCGAAGCGCTGCGTCTTGAGGCGGAATGCTTCCGCGACTGCATAAAGAACGGCATGAGGCCGGTCAACGATTGTTATGCGGGTCTGCGAATTGTGGAATTGCTGCAGGCGGCCAACAAGTCGCTGAAGAATAAAGGCGAGATGGTCTACCTTTAACATAGACCTTTGAAAAACTCATCCCTGCTTTCGCAGGGACGGCAAGCGCTTCGCTCAACGCATGTTCATCATACGCCCGGCATTACGGTCATTGCCGCGTGTGCGCCTGGAAGAGACGGCCGAAATCTAAAGAGAGTTGATCAATGAGAGCAGAATCAGATTCTGAACAGCCGACCAGACATATGACCATCCCCCTTGTGGACCTGCGGGCCCAGTACGATGCCATCAGGGACGAGATCACCGAGGCGGTCTCCGCCGTAATTGAGAACTCCGCGTTTATCGGCGGACGGCATGTGCTGGACTTTGAGAACTCGTTTGCGCGATTCTGCGGAGTGCGGCACGCGGCCGGCGTCGGCAGCGGCACTTCCGCGCTCAAGCTGGCCCTGGAGGGCCTGGGCGTCGGTCCGGGAGACGAGGTCATTACCGCCCCCAACAGCTTCATCGCGACAGCCGAAGCGATCAGCGCATGCGGAGCTGTCCCTGTCTTTTGCGACACAGACCCGGAAACGGACACCCTGGACCCCGGCGGTCTCAAGCGGGTCCTGACGGTCCGGACAAAGGCCGTTATACCCGTCCACCTCTACGGCCAGACCGCGGACATGGACCCCATAATGGAATTTGCCCGCGAGCACGGGCTCAAGGTTGTCGAGGATGCCTGTCAGGCCCACGGCGCCCTGTACAAGGGACGGCAGGCAGGCTCGCTTGGTGATGCCG
The DNA here is from genome assembly GCA_964556675.1 of uncultured Syntrophaceae bacterium. Classification (GTDB taxonomy): domain Bacteria; phylum Desulfobacterota; class Syntrophia; order Syntrophales; family UBA4778; genus JBDKTK01. The sequence continues at coordinate 15,470 of CAZKYN010000021.1, read as the reverse complement.
GGTGCTTCAGCTTCTATCCCGGCAAGAACCTCGGCGCTTACGGAGAGGGCGGCGCGGTCGTGACGAACGACGCCGGACTGGACGCGAGAATCAGGATTTTCAGGGACCACGGGCAAAAGCTCAAGTACCGACATGACGTGATCGGCTGGAACGACCGCCTCGACGGGATTCAGGCGGCCGTGCTCAATGTGAAACTTAAATACCTGGAAGGCTGGAACGAGGCCCGCCGCACGCGCGCGTCATGGTACGCCGCCCTCCTCTCCGGAACGGACGCGAAGCTGCCACGGCAAGCGCCCTGGGCCCGGCATGTTTATCACATCTATGCAGTCGGGGTGCCGGACAGGGACGAGTGCCTGGAGTTCATGAACGCCAGGGGCATAGGGTGCGGCGTCCATTATCCCGTCCCCATCCACATGCAGAGGGCTTATGCGCACATGGGTATGCGGGAAGGCAGCTGTCCGGTCGCGGAGCGCCGCTGCCGCGAGGTGCTCTCGCTTCCCATGTACCCGGAATTGACGACGGGGCAGGCGAGCCATGTTGCGGCAACCCTGCTGGAGTTTCTGGCTGAAAAATCAGCGGGGGCAAGCGCTGGATGATACCGGACAGCATCTCCGAAAACTCCAGTCTGCGGCTCGTAAATCCCCTGGGGATCCCTGATTGGGATGAAAAGGCTCTAAAGTCGCCGGAATGCAGCTTTTTCCACTCTCAATGCTGGGCCAGGACGCTCAGCGATGCCTACGGTTATATACCCGTGTACTTTGCAGGGACTGCGCCGGACGAATCCCGATTCCGCAGGCTCTTTGCCCTCATGGATATAAGCAGTATCCTGACCGGAAGGAGGGGCGTTTCCCTTCCTTTTTCCGACTATTGCCGGCCCTTTGCGCCGCAGGAGGACCGGGAGGGCGAATTCCGGGAAATGCTGGGGGCAGCCGCGGCGCACGGCAGGAACTCCGGCTGGAAATATCTGGAAATCAGGGATGGACGGAATTTCCCGGAGCACGCATCGCATTATTCCTCGTATTACCGGCATACGCTCGAGCTGCCGGAGAATGAAGACCTCATATTCAAGCAGTTCCAGGGCAGCACTAAGCGCAATATCCGAAAGGCCCTCAGGGCGGGACTGAGCGTTTCAGTAAGCAGATCCCTGGAAGCCGTCCTGAGCTATTACAGTCTGCACGGGATGCTGAGGAAAAGGCACGGCATGCCGCCGCAGCCCCTTTACTTTTTTAAGAGCATCCACAAAAATGTAATTGCTCCCGGAAAAGGGTTTGTAATCCTCGCCTCGTATCAGGGGAAACCTGTAGCAGGAGCTGTTTTCGTTCTTTTCGGGAGAAAAGCGGTTTACAAATACGGCGCCTCCGATCTCTCCTACCAGCACCTCAGGGCCAATGACCTCGTAATGTGGGAGGCGATCCGCCTCCTTGTCCGCAGCGGGTTCCAGAGCTTGTGCTTCGGCAGGACCGACATGGACAATGAGGGGCTGCGCCGTTTCAAATCGGGCTGGGGGACTAAAGAAAGCATCATCAGATATTATAAACTGGATTTGAAGAAAGACAGGCTGATTACGGCAGGCCGTGAGGGCGCCGGCCTGGTCAAGGCCGTGATGGGCAGGATGCCCGTGCCGGTGCTCAATATAATCGGACATATACTCTACAGGCATTTAGGCTAGACTGCTTCTGTTGTTCGGCTTCCTCCTCCCCTCGCGATTTCGGGCATAAATTAATCAAGTGGCATGAATTCCTGGATCATGAACTTTATCGTGAGACATTTAAGCAGGCCGGGCATTCTCAACCTCTATTACGCCCTGAAGCCCTGGCTGCCCCGCAGCCTGCAGCTCGCCGCGCGCCGGCAGGTTGCCCGCGTCAAGATGCGGGCCTGCGCCGACCGCTGGCCGATCGACAGGAGCTGCGCCAAGGCCCCGGACGGCTGGTGCGGCTGGCCGGGAGGGAACAGGTTTGCATTCGTCATCACCCACGACGTCGACAGCGCCGGCGGATACGCCAAGTGCCGGGCCCTCGCGGAAATGGAAAGGGGCCTCGGATTCCGCTCGTCTTTCAATTTCGTTCCCGAGGATTACCGGGTCGATGCCGCGACCAGGAAATACCTGATGGAGAGCGGCTTCGAGATAGGGCTGCACGGAGTCCGGCACGACGGGAAACTGTACAAGACCAGGAAGACATTCGAACGCAACGCGTCCATCATAAATTCCTATCTCCGGGAATGGGATTGCGTGGGGTTCCGCTCGCCATCCATGCACTGCGTCCTGGATTGGATACATAAACTGGATATCGAATACGACGCCTCGACATTCGACACCGACCCGTTCGAGCCGTACCCGGGCGGCGTCCGGAACATCTTTCCCTTCGTGGTCAGAGCGGCGGACAACGGCAGGGCCTTCGTGGAACTTCCCTACACCCTGCCCCAGGACTTTACCCTGTTTGTCCTGATGCGCCACAGGACTAACGAGATATGGAAAAGGAAACTTGATTGGATCGCCGGGCACGGCGGCATGGCGCTGATCAACGTGCATCCGGATTACATGAAGTTTGACGGCAGAAAGTGCGGGAACGAGGAGTATCCGGCGGACCTCTACAGGGACTTTCTTGAATACATCAAGACCTCGCACAAGAGCAGTTATTGGCATGTGCTGCCCAGGGATATGGCCCGTTACTGGGCCGGAAGGGCCTGAATGTGGCGTCCCGAGTAGAGATTATTGAAGCGGCAGGCGACGGCCGCTGGGAGGAATTCTCCCGGGGCCACCCCTTGGGGCTGATCTGCCATCATCCCGGCTGGGGACTTTTCCTCGAAGGGTGTTTCCGGCACATCAAAGGATATTGCCTGGCCCTCGTCGACCCGGGGAGCGGCGGGATACGGGCGGGCATCCCGGTGTACATGGTCGACAGCCCTGTCATCGGCCGCAGGCTGGTGAGCGTCCCGTTTGCGAGCCTGTGCGATCCGCTGGTTTCCTCGACGGGCGATTTCAACGCGCTGGTCGGGGCGGCCCTGGACATAATGCACAGCCGCGGGGCGCAGTTTCTGGAGATAAAGGCCCTCAACGCCGCGCCCCTTCTGAAAGACGAAAGACTCGGTGTCAGCCGGTACTACAAGACGCACTCTCTGGCGCTTGGCAAAGGGACGGCCGGACTGATGAAATCGTTTGACAGGACCTGCGTGCGGCAGAGGATCGCGCGGGCGGAGCGCAGCGGCCTGGAACTCGTCAGGGTGAAAGGTGAACAGGACCTCCGGCGTTTCCAGCGGCTCAATTTTGCAGCCCGCAAGCGCCTGGGCCTGCCGCCCCAGCCGTACCGGATTTTGAAAAGTTTCTGGGAGATCTTTGCGCCTGACGGACTCGCCGATTTCCTGATGGCGGAGAAAGGCGGCAGGGCGCTGGCGGGCCTGATGGTCTTCAAGTTCCGGGACAGGGTTTCGGCGGAAATTTCCGTTTCCGACAGCGAGCACCAGAACTTCAGCCCCAGCCACCTGCTTTTCTGGGAAGCCATGAAGGAGGCGGCCGCCGAAGGCTATTCGATTTTCGATTTCGGCCGCACCGCCCCGGGCAACAGTTCGCTGATGGCATTCAAGAGCCGGTGGGGGACCGAGGTAGCGGAAACGCCCCATTACTATTTTCCGCCATGGATCAGCGCCCGGGTAACGCAGCGGGAAAAGTCGCCGGCATACCGGCTCATAAAAAAAATATGCCGCCATGCGCCGGACCCCCTGCTGATGCGCCTCGGGGATTTCATATACGGCCACCTGGGATGACGGCATGAAGCGGAAAGGATTGAAAATGGCTCT
>CAZKYN010000021.1:0-11575 GCA_964556675.1 uncultured Syntrophaceae bacterium | reverse complement strand
CATATACGGCCACCTGGGATGACGGCATGAAGCGGAAAGGATTGAAAATGGCTCTCGACACATTGTCCGCCGAGCAGCAGCTCCGGGCAGAACAAGCAGGCGCTGCCCGCAAAAAATCGATCTGGATAGACCTGGAGAACTCCCCGCATGTGCCCTTTTTTCATCCCATTATCCGGGAGCTGCAAAAGGATTTCCGGATCATCGTCACCGTCCGGGACTGCTTCCAGGTCTGCGGCCTTGCCGACCTTTTTCACATGAGCTATCGCAGGATAGGGCGCCATTACGGCAAGCACGTCCTGAACAAGTTCGCAGGGCTGCTGATCCGCTCCCTGCAGATCTTCCCTCTTGCGCTCAGGGAGAAGCCGGACCTGGCCGTCAATCACGGCTCCCGATCGCAGCTGCTGGTGTGCTCTCTCCTCAACATACCCTCGCTGCTGATCATGGATTACGAGCATGCAATCAAGGTCAACGACCCGACGTGGATCATGATGCCCGATGCCATCCCTGCGGGAAGCGTGCGCTTCGACGCCGGGCGCATTATCCATTATCCGGGACTCAAGGAGGACGTGTACATACCTTCGTTCCGGCCCGACCCGGCAATAATGGAAGATCTGCGCCTCTCCCCCGGGGAAATCATTGTGACGGTCCGTCCGCCGGCCACAGAAGCGCACTACCATAATCCCGAAGGAGAAAAGCTGTTTATCGAGGTGATGAATTTCCTCGCCCCCGCGAACGCCGTCGTGGTGGTCCTCCCCAGAAACGACCGGCAGAAGGAATTTGTCCTCAGGACGTGGCCGCAACAGTGCGCGCTGGGCTCTGTAATCATACCCGACCATATTATCGACGGCCTGAACCTGATCTGGCATTCGGACCTGGTAATCAGCGGGGGGGGCACCATCAACCGGGAAGCCGCCGCCCTCGGCGTGCCGGTATACAGCATCTTCCGCGGCCGGCTCGGAGCGCTCGACAAGTACCTGTCCGAAACCGGCCGGCTCGTCCTTATATCGGACAATGGCGATTTCGAGAAAATTGTCCTGGCAAAAAGGACCAGGAGCGCGGAAGCGCGGCAGGGGACGGAAGCGCTGAAAAAAATACTGGACACAATCAGGGCCATCGTCAACGGGAAAGCTCAATAGGACGTTTATGCTGAAGAGGGCCAATTATAATTTCGAAGTCTTCCGCCGGGACATGCTGAATATCACCATGCAGGTCCTGCCGCGGATGTACCTTCAGGACCGGCGCATGTTCTGCATCAGGGCGCCTCTGGTCTCGGGAGGGCTCCAGCCTCAGGACGTTTCCATCCGCTACACACTGATAACCATCCTCGGCCTGAAGAGACTCGCCGAAGAGGGGATCGAAATCCTCGACTTCGGCCCGCTGCTTGCCGGGATTGCCTCCCGCCGGGAAGAGGTCAGGGGCGGCGGGGACCTGAGTCTTTTGTTATGGGCGGCGGCGATCGCGGACCGCGGGCTGCTGGATAAGCTCCTCGAAGACGAAAAACTGATAGAGCGTCTGGGCAGCGCCCCCGACATCCTGGGCGGCTACACAATGGAGACGTCCTGGCTCCTTGCAGCTCTCTCTCATGCGGCAGACCGGGTTGGTGAAATGCCGGCGAGGATCAAATCGCTGGCCGAAACCGCCTGCCGCAGGCTGATGCGCAATTACGGAGGACGGGGCGTATTCGGGCACCAGGACAGGAGTACTTTCGGCGGTTTCCTGGCGGGCCGGATCGGCACCTTTGCGGACCAGGTCTACCCCATTTACGCCCTGTCGAAGTATGGAAGGGCCTGCGGAGATAAAGACGCCCTGCAGACAGCCCTGGAATGCGCCCGCTCGGTCTGCGCTCTGCAGGGGCCTCAGGGCCAGTGGTGGTGGCATTTCGACCAGGTCAGGGGCCGGAGGATCGGAAGGTACCCCGTTTATTCCGTGCACCAGTACGGGATGGCCCCGATGGCCCTCGCCGCCGTGTCCGCGTCGACGGGCGCGGATTTTTCGGCCCCCATCTACAAGGGCCTCGAATGGCTCTCGGAAAACAATGAACTGCGCACCTCCATGATCGACAGGCAGATCGGGACCATCTGGAGATGCATTTACCGGAGAGATTTCGCGGCGCGGCTCGAAGAGGCTGCATCCCTGGCCGGCCTGCCGCTGGACGGCCTGCCCCCCGGCGGCTCCGGCCTGAAGATCCTTTATGAAAGCCGTCCCTACTGTTTCGGCTGGCTCCTTTACGCCCTGGCCGGGGAGAGCGATTTCCGCATCCTCAACAGAAAGAGCGCCGCCTTATGAAAGCTCTCAGCGTCGTCGGCGCGCGCCCGAATTTCATGAAGATTGCGCCCGTCATCCGGGAGATCGGGGAACATAACCGCACTGCCCCGGAAGGGGAGCACATTGAACACATTCTGGTCCACACGGGACAGCACTACGACCGGAAGATGTCAGGGGTCTTTTTTGAAGAGCTGGGATTGCCCGATCCGGACGTTTGCCTGGGGGTGGGCTCGGGGACGCACGCCGTGCAGACGGCCGAAACCATGAAACGGTTCGAGGCGGCGCTGCTCCAGTACCTCCCCGATTGCGTGCTGCTGGTCGGGGATGTGAATTCCACCGTCGCGTGCGCGCTCACCGCGGCGAAGATCTCCTATAACGGCCCGGCCGGTCCGAACGGGCGGCCGCTGGTCGCACACGTGGAGGCCGGGCTGCGCTCCTTTGACCGGGAAATGCCGGAGGAAATAAACCGCGTTGTCACCGATCATCTTTCCGACCTGCTGTTCGTGACGGAGCAGAGCGGCGTGGACAACCTTCTGCATGAAGGCGCTGACGAAAGCGGTATCTTTTTCGTCGGCAACACGATGATCGACACCCTGCTCGCCTGCCGGGAGCGGGCGGCTGCCTCGCCCGTCCTTGCCCGGCTGGGGCTTGACCCGGGCGGGTTCGCGCTCGCGACCCTCCACCGCCCGGCCAATGTCGACAGGCCGGAAAAATTCCGGGAAATCCTCGGCGCCCTGGACGAGATATCGCGAACAGTTACGGTGCTGATCCCGCTTCACCCGCGGACCCTTGGCCGGCTCGGGGGAGATATGGATTTACCGCTCAGGGTCCTGGCTGACGGGGAGAAAGCGCACAAAAATCGCATCAACGCCGTCGAACCGCTCAGCTATCTGGACTTCGTCTGCCTGATGGCCAATTCCCGGATCGTGCTGACCGACTCGGGAGGCATCCAGGAAGAGACCACCTGCCTGGGCGTCCCGTGCGTAACTGTCCGCGAGAACACGGAGCGGCCTGTGACGCTGACGGAAGGCACAAACGCGCTGGCAGGCACCGGCCGGGACGGCATCATTCGCGTGTTCCGGAAGCAGATGGACAGGGCGCCCCACTGCGGCGCTCCCCGCTTCTGGGACGGGCAAGCGGCGCGGCGCATCGTGAAGATTATTTCCGAACAGTGCAACCGGCTATACGAAAATGGACATTAATGAAGCAGGCTGTTCAAAAACGTTCAGATGCAAGGCGCGCAAAAGCCGGATTGCGAGGCGTATATCTTAATACGTTGAGCGATACGGTCTTGAAGCGCAACGCAGCAGATGATCGTTTTTCAACGGCGTTCAATAAATCAGGCTGTTCAAAAACGTTCAGATGCAAGGCGCGCAAAGCCGGATTGCGAGGCGTATATCTTAATACGTTGAGCGATACGGTCTTGAAGCGCAACGCAGCAGATGATCGTTTTTCAACAGCCTAAAAGGAGGAAATTGCCTTGCAAGACAATGTAGCCAGGCTCATCTGGGGAGCGACCGGCGAGACCATGCTCCACACCGGGGGCATTATCATGATGGTTATAGCCGGTGTGCTGGTTCTTACCCTGAACAGGGAAAGGGCGTTCCTTGTGTTCATCCTGGCTGCCCTGATGATACCCCTCACCCAGAAAATCGTTTTCCTCAACCTGAATTTCACTTCTTTGAGGATCCTGATAGCCGTGGCCTGGATCAGGATGTTCTTCCGCATGGAACTGCACCCCTTCAGGCTCAACATCATCGACAAAGTCTTCGTCCTGTGGGTCATCAGCAACGCGGTGACTTTTGTCCTGCTGTGGCAGACATGGGGCGCCTTTGTCAACCGCCTCGGGACCATGATGGACAGCGCCGGCCTGTATTTCATTTTCCGCTTCTTCGTCTCGGACATCGATGAAATCGATTCAGGTATCAGGTCCCTGGCAATTTTGAGCATCGTGCTGGCGGTCATTATGCTTGTGGAGCAGACTGCAGGCGCAACCATGTACGGATATTTGAGCGGCACGCCCGACGTCCAGTTCATGCGCGAAGGCCGGCTGCGCGCCCAGGGACCTTTTGCCCATTCGATTCTCGCCGGGACCTTTGGAGCCACCCTGATTCCGTTGCTCGTTTCACAGTGGCTGAAGCCCGGCTACAACAAGGTGCTTGTCGTAACGGCCATGGGCGCCTGCGCCGTGATCGCCCTCGCTTCGGTCTCCAGCGGCCCGGTACTGGCCGCTGTCTGGGGCGTAGCCGCCATCTTCATGTGGCCGCTCCGAATGCATATGAGGTTCATCCGCTGGAGCATTGCACTGCTGCTGGTTCTCGCCCATCTCATGATGAATGCGCCGGTCTGGGCCCTGATCGACCGGGTGGGATTCTTCGCGGGATCCAGCTCCTATCACCGGTTCTATCTTGTCGACGCGTTTATTAATCGCTTTGACGAATGGTGGCTCCTGGGCACGAAAAGCACAGACCACTGGGGATGGATGATGTGGGACGCCATCAACCAGTTCGTAGCCGAAGGCGTCCGGGGCGGGCTTCTGTCGCTCGTCCTTTTTATTACGCTGTTGTCACTCTGCTTCCGCTCCATAGGCCTGAAGGTCCGGGAGACCGAGGGCAACAGGCTGGCTCAGCTGCGTTACTGGGCAATCGGGTGCGCGCTTTTCACCCACATGGTCTCGTTCCTGGGGATAGCTTATTTCGACCAGATGATGGTCTCGTGGTTCTTCCTGCTCGCCATGATCTCGGCCCTGGACGGGATACCTGTCCCGGTCTTCCAGAAGCCCGAAGTCGACATTTACCGCGAGACAGCCCCGTTCGAGGGCGCCGAGGAGGGAGGCGCATGGACATATCGGTAATAATCGTCAGCTGGAACGCCGCAAAACATCTCCGGAACTGCCTGGAGTCGATTCGCGAAGAGGCGCGCAGGCGCCCGGGCCTTGCTGCAGAGGTAATCGTTATCGATAATGCCTCTTCCGACGGCTCGGCCGAGATTGCCGCGACGGAATTCCCGGAATTCACTCTGGTGCGCAACGACCGCAACCTCGGGTTCGCGCAGGCGAACAATATCGGGATCAGGATGAGCTCAGGCAAGTACCTGTATCTCATCAACTCCGACGTGGTGGTCAGGCCGGAATGCCTGCTCAACATCCACCGGTACATGGAGGCTTACCCGGAAATAGGGATTCTCGGGCCTCAGATAATCACCGGACAGGGGATGGTGCAGCGCTCCTGCATGGGTTTCCCCACCACCTGGAACATCCTGTGCCGCGCCCTGGCCCTCGACTCGCTGTTCCCGAGCGTGCCGCTGTTCGGCGGCCATCTGATGCCGTTCTGGCCCCACAATACGACGAGGAAAGTTGATGTCATCAACGGCTGCTTCTGGGCCGTCCGGAGGAGCGCCCTGGAAAAAGTCGGGCTGCTGGACGAATCATTTTTCATGTATGGCGAGGATATGGACTGGTGCCGGCGGTTCCGGCTCGCAGGCTGGCCCGCTGTCTATTTCACCGGGGCGCAAGCGGTCCACTTCGGAGGCGCCAGTTCCGCCCGGGCGCCGGTCAGGTTTTATATCGAAAAGCAGAAAGCCAACCTGTGCTACTGGCGCAAACACCACGGGCCGCGGGGTGAGGCGAGCGCGCTGGCTGTCATGATCCTGCACGAATCTCTGCGGTACGCGGCGGCCTCGGGAGGGAGACTGTTTCCCGGCCGGGACAGGACATTCAATATCGAGCGGAGCAAAGCGGCGCTGAAATGGCTTTTCGGGCTGGGTTCGCAGATGCTGAGGCCGCAATTCACCAGGACGGCATCGGGAGGCGGCGGTGCGCTCTGAGACGATTGCCCGTTATGCCCTGATAACGCCGGCCCGCAACGAGCAGGCGTACATCGCCAATACGATCCTTTCCGTCATAACGCAGAGCGTCAGGCCCGTCATGTGGGTGATCGTCAGCGACGGCTCGACCGACGCGACCGACGGGATTGTGGAAAAATACGCGGCAGACCACGCCTTTATCCACCTGCTCAAACGCGAAGGCGACCCCCGGCGCAACTTCGGCTCGCAGGTGCGCGCCATTCAGGCCGGCAGCAGGCTCCTGGAGGGACTCCAATACGATTTCTTCGGGAACCTCGACGCGGACATCTCGTTCGGCCCGGACTATTATGAAAGGATCCTCGCAAAATTCCGGGAGAACCCGAGGCTCGGGCTCGCCGGCGGTTTCGTGCATGAAAAAGAGAACGACGAATTCCGGAGCCGCAAATTCAACTCCCGAAACTCCGTCCCGCACGCGATCCAGCTCTTCCGTCGCCGCTGCTACGAGGACGTCGGCGGGTACATCGCCCTGAAATACGGGGGCCCCGACTGGCACGCGGAAGTCATGGCGAGGATGAAAGGCTGGGAGGTCCGGTCGTTCCCGGATATCAAGGTGTTTCACCACCGCCGCACCCTGGGCGCGGACGGCGTCCTGAGCGGGGGGTACCGGCAGGGCATGATGGACTACTCGCTGGGCAGCTCGGCTGTTTTTGAAGTACTCAAATGCCTGATCAGGGTCCCGAACCGGCCGTTTTTCTTGTACGCGGCATGCCGTCTGGCCGGATATGCCGTCGCGAGCCTCAAGCGCGAGCAGCGGATCGTCTCGCGCGAATTCGTGAATTTTCTGAAAAGCGAGCAGCGGGCCAGGCTCGTGAAAATTTTCAAAGGCGAGAGAGAAGCAAGGGGAATGAGGACATGAGGAAATACTTATCATCCATGCTGATCACAGGCGTTTTCCTGTTCCTGTCGGGCGCGTGTATCCAATGCGATGCGGCCGCGTGGTACGTGCGCCCGGGCAACAACAGCTACGGGAGCAACGACGGGACATCTTACGAAAATGCCTGGCCCGGCTTCGGCAGGGTCATCTGGGGCGCTGCGGGCGTCAGGGAGGGGGATTCCCTGTTCGTCTGCGGGACCCACATCGAGACCCTGTACGTAGGCGGCTCCGGGGCGGACGCGAATAAGATCCTGATCAGGGGCGACAACCCACGGGAGCAGGGCGTGATAGACATGAACTACTCGGCGGACTTCTGCCTCAACATGGCCGGCCGGAGCAACATAGTAGTATACAGCCTCTTAATGAAAAGGCCCAACAGTCATGCCCTGATTATGCAGGGCACCGCCAACTGTGAGGTCCGCAACTGCACATTCACACTCGTGGGCCGCGCGACGGCAAGCAACTACACGATCGACGGCCGGTTCTGCAGCGGGGCTTCCATAAGCGGCAACCGGATCTCGAATTTCGAAGGCAACTCTCCCGCCCACGGGATCATCGTCAACACGGGACAGCCGGGATTTGCCCCGGCCACTTCCCGGGTCGAGGGGAACCGGGTCGAGGCGATCGGCGGAGACGGGATAACGGCGGGGAACAATGTGGTGGTTGCGGATAACGTCGTCTGGGGCCTCCTCAACACAGTCGACCACTCGGACGGCATTGTCGTCCAGGGTTTCAATGTCACGGCGGCCAGGAACACGGTATCGGACTGCACGCAGTGCATTTACGTGGATGCCTTTGACTACGGCGGAAGCGCTCAGTCGGTCTGCAACAATATCGACATCTGGGGCAATCTCATTTTTGCGACCACCTACGGGGCCGGGGTGGGCGTGACAGGCATATCGGTCGATGCGGAAACAGGCGGGGCCGCCGCAGTCAACGGACTCAGGATATACAACAATACGGTCGCCGACTGCCCCGTGTCGGGCATAGCAGTGGGCGACAGGAGCCCGGAGGGCGGCAAGATAAACAATCTCGACATACGCAACAATGTCCTCGTAAATAACGGCGGTTACAACCGGCAGTTCCGGTTCAGCGGGCACCCGCCCGGCGGCATGGTCCTCGACTATAACTTCACTCTCAATACAGTCTACGACAACGGTTCCCCCCTGGTCTATTTGTGGTACGGCCGGCACAGTACCCTGTCGGATATGCAGGCCGGGGGGTTCGAATACCACGGCATATCCCAATCACAACCCGTGTTTGCCCGCTACATTTACCTGGACATGAACAATGATTTCCACCTTGCGGGCGATTCGCGCGCCAGGGGAGCCGGCCTGAACCTTGGCCCCTCGTACGCGCTCGACAGGGGCGGAGCTAAACGCCCGGAGCAGTCGGCGTGGAGCATGGGAAGCCTTGAGTAACTCTGGACCGAGAAAGGAAGCCGCATGCGCAAAAATTGTCTTGCTGTGATTGTTATGGCCTGCGGGGGCGGCAAAATCCGCGATTCCGTGCTTGATACGCTGGAAAGCATCGAGCATTACTGCCCGGAACCGCATTCAGTGATGATCCTTGATGATTGCACAACGGACGGCACTTATGAATCGGTCAAAAAAATCAAGCGGGACAACTGGCACCTGATGCGCACCGACCAGCCGAACGGGATCGCCAGGCTTACCCACACCCTGCAGGCCGCCTTCCGGTACATTGTCGATAATATCGATTGCCGTTTCGTCCTGAAGATCGACAGCGATGCGCTCCTGATCCGACCCGGCCTCCTGACCGACGCGGCTGAATATATAGGCTCACATCCCCGGGTAGGCGTGTTCGGTGTCCACAAAGTCGATTACAACCGGCCGCGCACCTACGTGGTCCACGCCAGGGCGATAAACCGGAGGATGGCGGGCTGGCGCTGCTTATTCGGGCTGCGGCCCGCCTGGTACGGCCTCATGAAGCGCGCAGAAGCCCGGGGCTACGACAGGGGAGACAATATCTTCTGCTGTTATTTCCTTACCATGGACTCCCTCAGGGCCATGTACAATATAGGTGCGCTCAACATGCCTTATCTCTGGAAAGCGCGCATTGAAGAGGACGTCTATTTTCCCATGGCGTCCGTAGCTGCCGGATACGAAATGGGCCATTTCGCGGCGCCGGACGGCCCTTTGTGCCTGGAATGGAAAGGCCTGCCGCTCCCCGCCCGCGAGCTCTGGGAAAGGAAGTTCAAGCTGGTCCATTCCGTCGACAAGGGTTTTAACACGGGGCCTGCGGATAACGGGGGGAAGACGGCGCGCGAAGTCTTCCGGGAACTGCGCAGGGCCGCGTCTCATCCCGATTTCAAATTGAGCAATTGATGATACCGGTCCTGACCAGCGGCAGGCTGCTCGCCCGCAACACCATCTGGAATTTCCTTGGACAGGTCGCGCCTCTGATTGTGGCGCTCCTGTCAATACCTTACCTCATACGGTATTTCGGTATAGACCGTTTCGGCGTGCTGGCGCTCGTCTGGGTCGTTATCGGCTACTTCAGCCTGTTCGATCTAGGCCTCGGGCGCGCCCTGACCCAGATGGTCGCGGAGAAGCTCGGCTCCGGCAGGGAGCAGGACATAGCTTCCATCGTGTGGATCTGCCTGATTTCTATGCTGGCCATGGGCCTCGCGGGAGGGATTGTCCTGGGCTGGTGTTCAAACTGGCTGATATACGGCGTAATGAAGATCCCCGAACAGCTGCAGCCGGAGGCGAAGACCGCTTTCGTCCTGCTTGCCATGTCGCTGCCTCTGGTGATCAGCACCTCGGCCCTGCGGGGCCTCCTCGAAGCCCGACAGCTCTTCGGGATTATCAATGCGATCCGGGTGCCGCTCGGGATATTCATGTATGTCGGGCCTTTCCTGGTCCTGCCGTTCTCGCGGAGCCTTGTTTACCTCGTGGCGGTGCTCCTGGCGGGAAGGCTCGTCGCATGGGCAGTGCACCTTGTATTCTGCTTCCGCGCTTTTCCCGCCCTGCGCCGGACCGTCCGCATCAACAGGGCGGATATTTTCCCGCTGTTCCGCTTCGGTGGGTTTATGACAATCAGCAATATAATCGGGCCGCTCATGTCGTACATGGACAGGTTCCTGATCGGCTCGCTGGCTTCCGTCGCGGCAGTGGCCTACTACACCACCCCTTACGAAATAGTCTCCAAGCTCTGGATCATTCCGGGCGCCATTGTCGGCGTGCTGTTCCCCGCCTTCAGCTCCTGCTTCAAATACGACAACCCGAGGGCAATGCAGCTTTTCCGGGCGGGGGTCAAATACATCCTCATCGGCATTTTCCCGCTGGTTTTCCCCCTGATAATACTGGCCCCGGAAGGCATGAATTTCTGGCTCGGCCCCGAGTTCGGAACCCAAAGCAGCCGAATCCTGCAATGGATGGCCATCGGTATTTTTGTGAATTGCTTCGCGCAGATCCCCTTTGCCCTGATCCAGGCAGCAGGCAAGCCGAACTGGGCGGCGCTGCTGTATGCCTGCCAGTTCCCGTTTTATGCTCTGGCAATCTGGTTCATGCTCGGCTATGCTGGTATCGAGGGCGTGGCCATCGCCTGGCTCATCCGCGTCGTAATCGACTCCGCCGTCCTGTTTTTCCTTTCGGAGCGGCTCATGCCGAGCCTGTCCGGGATGGAAAGGCCCTTTCATGTAATAATCGCCCTCGTGCTGCTGCTCGCTCTCGCGGCGTGCATCCCCATGCCGCTGGCCGCCAAGTTCGCGGCAATTGCCTTCGTTCTGCCCGGATTCGCCGCGGCATCCTGGTTCGCGCTGCTCTCGGAGGGCGAGCGCTCGTTCATCATGAAGAGCTGGAGGGCCTTGCGCCAGATGTCCTTCAGCAACAGGCAAGCTTAGCAGGATTTAATGAACAGTGGTTTGAAACGCGGCCTCCTGGATATCTACAAATTCTCATCCAGGCTCCGTGAGAAGCTTTTTTCCCTTATCGTCGCGGGCGGATTCGCAAGTTTCGGAAGGAAGAGCATCATAATCCCGCCCGTTCGGCTCGCGGGTGAGGATCGGATCGAGATAGGCTCATACGTTTACATTGCCCGGGGATGTTGGATCCAGGCGGAGCCCGACGGAGACAACCGGGCCAGCGCGCTTTTCATCGGAGACCACACGAGCATCGCCGGTCCGTGCGTGGTTTCGGCGTTGCGATCTATTATCATCGAAGACCATATCCTGCTCGCTTCCAATATCTACATATCCGACCATACACATCGTTATGACAAGGTGGGCGTCCCGGTAAAGGACCAGGGCGTTACACGCATCAACCCGGTCCTCGTCAAAAGGGGCGCATGGATCGGCAACAACGCCGTGATCTGCCCGGGCGTAACGATCGGTGAGGGCGCGGTTGTCGGGGCCAACTCGGTCGTCAACCGGGACGTGCCCGACTTCAGCATCGCCGCGGGCGTCCCGGCCCGGGTGATCAGGACTTTCGGCACGGACCGCTGAAAAGGGGCCGCCCTTCAGGTTGATTTGGAAGACAGAAAGTTTTTGAAAAGGATGCGAAAGGCATCCGCTTGTGGCGGATGCCTTTCGTGTTTTAGAAACAGCTT
>CAZKYN010000020.1:0-22134 GCA_964556675.1 uncultured Syntrophaceae bacterium | reverse complement strand
CCCGTAACGTAATAGCGGATTATTTGTGATTGCAGTCACTGCGAGGGTTTGCGGCATTCTGTAAAAGCAAAGCCGTACCGGCGACGAAATTTCAAGTACGATGAAAGGAGGGCGTTAAAATGGACGTTCTGTTCTCCACGGAAATTTCGGTGAATCTTTTCCAGATAATGGCGCTGCTCGTCCTCAGCACGGTGGCGCTGCTTTACGGAATGACCAGGATTGCCCTGTTCATAAATTACGCTTTCATAGTGTATTGGGGCTACCTGGCAAACTTCGATCAGGTCTGTGAGGCCCAGGTCCAGAGCATGCCGAGCTTTTCCGCTGCATATGTGTTCTTCGGGTTCCTCATAATCCTGCTTGCCAGCTTCGGCCTGCTTGTCAGTCATGACTAGGGCAAGACAGGGCAGAATTGAGCCATTCTTGAGAAACGCCTGAAGCACGGCGTAATGCGCAGCTCAGCACGCCTTTGGATACCCCGCTCGTGCGGGGATGAGGCCGGGCGCTCCCTCTGCCGCCCCTTAACCCGGGGTAGAATTCCTTTTTACTTGAGGATGATTTGGAAATTGTCTTTCTGGGTGACCAGCTTGTCGCCTACGGATGTTCCGCAATACACGCATGAGTAGTCGTATTTATCGCCGTTGGTGAGGACAAGGAGCAGCTTTTTCCGGACCGGCACCGGTCGCCTGCACCGGGGGCAGTACAACTCGGTGGCCTCAAAATCCCTGTAGCTTTCCTTTTTTTTCATGTTGGTCAATCCTTGTCGGGGATAGTTTTTATATTCTCAAGCCAGACGGCCGCCTCGCTGTCGCTTGGCGCCCTGTAATCGCTGCGGGGCGAAAGGGAACCGCCCGAACCTATCTTAGGAGCGTTCGGGATGGAACTCCTCTTGAACTGGCTCGACTTGAAAAAGCGCGATGCAAAAACCAGGAGCCAGTGCTTGATCTCGCCGATGGTGTACTCGTGGCGCTTGTTCTCCGGAACATCGGGCCACAAGCCTTTATTTTTGTCCTTCCACGCGCAATACGACATGAATGCGATTTTGGCGGGCAGGTAGCCGAAGCGCACCGTGTAAAAAGTAGTAAAGTCCTGAAGCTCATAGGGGCCTATAGCCGCCTCGGTTGCCTGCAGGCAGCCGTTTTCACCCGGGACCAGCTCCGGGCTGATCTCGGTATCCAGGATGTCAAGCAAGGTCCGGGAAGTCTCCGTGCCGAACAGATCGGAAGCCGCGACCCAGCGGATGAGGTACTGGATCAGGGTCTTGGGGACGCTGGCGTTCACGTTGTAGTGGGACATCTGGTCGCCGACCCCGAAAGTGCACCAGCCCAGGGCCAGTTCGCTCAGATCGCCGGTCCCCACCACGAGGCCGCCCCGCAAGTTGGCTATCCGGAAGAGATGCGAAGTCCTCTCGCCGGCCTGCACGTTTTCAAAGGTGATATCGTACACCTTCTTTCCGCGGGCAAAGGGGTGGCCGATGTCCTCGAACATCTTCATGCAACTCGGCCGTATATCGATCTCGTTGGCCTCCACGTTAAGGGCCTTCATGAGCTTGACGGCGTTGCGGTATGTCTTGTCCGTCGTGGCGAAACCCGGCATAGTATACGCCTTTACATCCGAACGCGGCCTGCCCAGCAGGTCCATTGTCCGGGCCGCGACTATGAGGGCGTGAGTGGAATCCAGCCCTCCGGAAATTCCGATCACCGCGTTTCGCGTCCCCGATGACTCGAGCCTTTTCGCCAGCCCCTGCACCTGGATGTTGTACGCCTCGTAACAGCGCCGGTCCCTTTTGCGGGGGTCCGCCGGAACATAAGGGAACCTCGGGAATTCCCGCGACAGCATGATCCGCTTGCGGGGAGCCTCCATGGAGAATTTAATCCTGCGGAAGGATTGCAGCAGACCCATGTGGTCCCGGGCATTATCGGCATACGTGTTCATCCTCATCCGGTCCTGGCTCAGCCTGTCAAGGTCCACCTCGCCGTAAATCACCTGGGGCGATTTAAAGCGCTCGGATTCAGCCAGCTTGAGTCCGTTCTCAAAGATCATTGCATTCCCGTCCCAGGCAAGGTCCGTTGTCGATTCGCCGGGTCCGGCCGCGGTATAAAGATACGCTGCTATGCAGCGCGCCGACTGGTTGGAGACAAGCTGGCGGCGATATTCTGATTTGCCTATGGTAATATTGGATGCCGAGAGGTTCGATATCACCGTGGCCCCCGCCATGGCCGCGTAAGATGAGGGCGGGACGGGGACCCACAGGTCCTCGCATATTTCGAAGTAGAAGCAAAGGTGCGGGATGTTTTCCGCTTCAAACAGCAGATCCGCGCCGAATGGAATATCGCGCCTGCCGCAGATATCGATTGCCCCGGACAACGCTGCCGCGGCCGGCTTGAAGTGCCTTGCCTCGTAATATTCCCGGTAGTTCGGAAGGTATGACTTGACGCAGATGCCCAGGATCTGGCCCCTGTAGATCACGACTGCGCAATTGAACAGGAAGGAGCCGGAACGCAGCGGGGCGCCGACAACAAACATGGTCTTCATCTCCCGCGTGGCGGCGGCGATTTCTTCAACTGCCTTGAGAACGCCCTTCAGGAGCGCATCCTGGTGAAAGAGGTCTTCATTTGAATATGCCGAAATCCCCAGCTCGGGGAACACGGCCAGGACGGCGTCGTTTTTCGCCGCGGCCCGGCACAGTTCTATTGTTTTCTCCGCATTGTAGACGGGGTCGGCGACGCGCACCTCAGGGACGCACGCAGCCACCCTGACGAAGCCTTGATTGTACAGGTTGAAAAAATCGGTTTTACTCATTCTCATTTGCCCTATCCTGGATAGCGCAGGCCAGCTCACCCGCTTCTTTCATCGTCGGTCCGAGTGACACGAAACCGTGTGCCTTTATTACCAGAAAAAGATTCCGGTTCAGTACCTCGACTATGCTGCGGGCCAGGGAGACCGAGCCGTAGGGCTCTTCCGAGAGAGTCTGCGCCAGCCCGAGGTCCGCCGCCCTCTCCAGTATCTTCCGGGAATGGCCGTGAAAGACCGCGTTGATTTCCGGACGGGCCTTGTATATCGAATAGTGCAGCAGGCTTTCGGAGGATGGGTCTCTCGCGCCTTCGGCGTAGACTACCGCTTTTTCGATATCACAGGATACGACCCTGACAAAAGGATTTTCGACCCATTCATCTCCGAAGCGGACCCCTGAGCCTGTGATTATGAAGGAGCTTTCCGAATCCCGGAAGCTCAGATTTCCAAAAGATCCGAATTTATGCGGACGGGCCAGCCCCCGGTCGTGGAATATGCGGCACCATCGCTTCAACTCGGAAATGCGGCTGTCGTCGGGCTGCGCATTGTTCGCAAAGACTGTTTTAAATTTGACCGCGCTGAATTGCTCTCCCATATGTGCCGGCTGTTAAATCAAAACGTAATGTTTTCCTTTATTTCCAGGGAATTTCTACTTTATGGGCGGCAGTTTGTCAACTCGATTCCCGGGTCGGATCCCCGGGCGGGAAAGGTTTTCGCAGAAGGTAATATGCATGGTCGTCGACTTCGACCCGGTCGTCCCTGCCGCTCCACATAACCCGGTAACCGCAATCCTCGCTCATCCTGGAGAATTCTTCGCGGCTGAAGGATGTCATGTAGATCATATTGGCCGCGTAGTCCTCCTGTTTCTGCCGGAGCTTGGGGGAGCCGTCGAAATCCCGGACCTGGATCCAGGCGATGGCCCCGCTCTTCAAGATTGCGTTCATTACTTTCAGAACGCGTGACGTGTACTCCTTTGAAGGGAAGTGCTGGAACACCTCGATGGAAAAAATGAAATCCAGTGAATCTTCCCCGATCATTTTCAGCGCCGATTCCGGCCGGCCGGCTTCGATGAGGATGCCCCGGAAGCCCGCAATCCCGCGGACGCTCGCCTGCCTTCGGCATTCTTCCAGGGTCGGGGCTGCGATCTCAAGCCCCGTAACCCTCGCGAAATGCCTGTGCAGGGCGACAACATTCGGACCGCCCCCGCACCCCCATTCGAGCGCTTCGCCAGCCGCGGAGCTGTCCCGGAATTCAGAAAAGGCCGGGCCCGCCGCTTCCCTGATTTTTTCCAGCGCCAAGCCCACATTGCGTTCGCCGTAATCGATCCACCTCGACTCAGCCCACCTGGAGGAGCCGCACCAATGCGAGTAGTCCTGTATTCTCGCGTCATACGAGCTCAAACTCCAGTAATCGGCGGAATCGCTCTCCAGGTCCCCTTTAAGCAGGCCCGATAATTTTTTTAGAATTCGTCTCATTTTATCCGGTTGTCCCATTGCCCGGCACCATACCAGTTTTCGGAACCCCTGTCATCAATGCCTCTGGACCGCGGAAGGAATACCGGCGCCGTTTCGCCTTGACACGCCGCGACTTACTTCTCTATACTCGCCGGGCATTCTGACGTCAATTAAACCGCCGGTTTGTTTGCTTATGATCAATCCTTTTGCCGATTTGAAACAGACGGCAAATAGTCTGAGGCCTTCGGAACTCAGGCTCATGCTCCTGAATGCCCGGGATGTGTTCGTCAATTCCGTGGACAGCTTTATGCGCAACGGAGACGCGAACCAGGCCGCAGCCATAGCTTTTTACGCGGTCCTCTCCGCGATACCGCTGTTCATCCTTACAATTATCGTCATCAGCTTCTTTTTCGGATCGCACCAGAGCGCCCATCACGAACTAACGAGGATTATAAAAGATTTCCATCCGTACATCTCCGACAGGTTCCTGGCGCAGACGGGGGCGATCGAAGAGAAGTGGCGAGTGCTCGGCTGGATAGGTTTGATTTCCCTCGTCTGGTTTTCCTCCCTGATCTTCAATTCGATTGAAACGGCTTTCAGCCTGATCTTCCGCACATCGGAAGCGCGAACGTATGTGAGGTCCAAACTGCTCGGGATTTCCATGATCCCTCTGGGATGGGCCGTAGGGATGACGAGCGTCCTCCTCACCTATTTCACGCGCCTGATCAGGGACAATCCGTATATAGCAGTCGGCGGATGGATGGCGGATATGCTCGTCCACGGATTCCTGTTCACTTACGTGATCCCGTACGTTGTTTTGGTTATTTTCTTCACGATCGTCTACAAGATAATCCCCACCGAGAAGCTGAGTATCTGGAACGCCCTGGCGGCCAGCGCCCTTTTTTCGGCCCTGATGGAAATCGCCAAGCACATATTCACGTGGTACATAGCCAACTACAACAGATACAATTTGATCTATGGCGGCCTTGATACGATGATAATTGTCGTGATCTGGGTTTTTTATGTATCATGGATTCTGTTGTTCTGCGCGGAACTGGTTGCCTCTTACCGCAACAGGACGCTGCTGCTGCTGGAAAAGGCGATTACCGGGATCGCCAACGGCGGCACGGATTCCGGACTTAATGCGCGGCTGTTCCGCAGATTCGGAAGATTTTATCCCAGTGGGCAGTACATCTGTACGGAGGGGGAAGAGGGCAGGGAGATGTTTTACATCCTTTCGGGTCGTGTTCAGGTCGAGAAACGGTCGGGCGAGATCACCAAACCTTTGATGGACATGGGACCCGGTGATTATTTCGGGGAAATGGCCGCCCTGATCGAATCGCCGCGGACAGCCTCGGTCCGGACCTTGACGGACTGCGATATTGCCGTTATCGATTCCGGGACGTTCCGGGATCTCATCAAACATTACGGGAACGTGGCCGTCCTTATCCTGAAAGAGATGTCCCTGAGGGTGAAAAACACGACCAAAAAGCTGGAAGGGCTCGCCCATGACCGGATCAGGCTGGTAGCGGCCCTGTATTTCCTGAGGGAGTGGCCGCTGGCGGAAGACCGCGACTACGAATCTGAAATAGCCGGGATCAGCGGCAGGGAGACATGGGAGATAAACGAAGTTGTCAACGAGCTTGCCGTAGCGGGCATTTTGGACATGGAGGGAAAAATCGTCCGCGGTTTCCGGAAAGAGCGGATTTGGGGCATTCTCAGCGACGCCGAATCCAAATTGGGAAAGGCTTCATAAACAGCCCTTGAACGAGAGGTGTCATGGCTTTCACATTGACGGAGGCGGATGAAAAATGGATTGAGGCGAGAGGCCTGACAACCGACAAAGTCCTGATGCAGTTGGAGGCCTTCAGGAAGGGGATTGAATACAAGAAGCTCTTGCGTCCCTGCAGAATAGGAGACGGCATCCTGGCCGTTCCTCGCGAGGCGGAAGGGGATATCCTGAAGGAATTCGATATGGCCGCGGCCGAAGGGCGCTTCTCCAAGTTTGTGCCTGCTTCGGGGGCGGCCACGCGGATGTTCAAGGACTGGAGCCTTATGCTGGAAACAGAGCGCCCTGAGGCAATAAAGAACGAGTTCTTGTCCAGCCTGAGCCTTTTTCCTTTTTATAACGATCTGCGCAGGCTTGCAGCCCTCAAGGGGACCGATCTTGAAGGCCTTATTGCCCGGAGAGAAATAAAGGGTATCCTTAAGCTCATCCTGACGCCCGCCGGGTTGGATTACGGTTCTCTCCCGAAGGCGCTCATCCTGTTCCACAATTACCGGCAATGCGCCCGTACCCCCCTCGAAGAGCACCTGGTGGAAGGGGCGCTTTACGCCCGCGACAGCCGGGGCTGCAGCCGGGTCCATATAACCGTTTCTCCTGAGCATGAGGACAGGGTGCGGGAATTCCTCGAGAGATGCACGGCCTCTTACGAGGAACTGTTCGGGGTAAAATATCTCCTGGACCTGTCGACCCAGATGCATTCGACCGATATCGTCGCCGCAACCCCGGACAACGATCCGTTCAGGGGGGCTGACGGCAAACTCGTGTTCCGTCCGGGCGGCCACGGGGCATTGCTGCCGAACTTGAACTCCATCGACGGCGATCTCATTTTCATCAAAAACATTGATAATGTGGTCAAGGATTCCCTGAAACCCGAAACGGTGCATTACAAGAAGCTCTTGGGCGGCTGCCTTGTTCAAATCCAGCGGGAGATATTCAAATATACCAGGGAACTCTCGGCGGGCTCGGATAGCTCTCTGCTGGAATCGTGCGCGGTGTTCTGCCGTGAGAGACTCAGCATATCCCTTCCCGGGGACTGGAATGATTACAATGCGGACAGAAAACGGGATTATCTCTTGCGGATGATGGACAGGCCTGTCCGTGTCTGCGGAATGGTCCGCAATGAAGGCGAACCGGGAGGAGGGCCCTTCTGGGTGAACGACAACGGGGGCGAATCCCTGCAGATAATAGAGGAGGCGCAAATAGACAGGTCCGATCCGGACCAGGTGCGGATCTGGAAAGAGGCGGAGTTCTTCAATCCCGTCGACCTGGTTTGCGGGGTCAGAGACTACAAGAGACGAAAATTCGATCTGGCGAAATATGTCGACCAGGATGCCTTCTTCATCTCCCGGAAGACGCAGGACAACCAGGAGATAAAGGCACTGGAGCTTCCGGGATTATGGAACGGGTCCATGGCGTTCTGGACCACTATATTCATCGAGGTGCCGCTGGAGACTTTTAACCCGGTGAAAGAGATCAAAGACCTGCTGCGGCCCCCTCACAAAGACTGAAGTCAGACCAGGAGTTTCTCAAGCTCGGTCTTGTCACAGGGGCGCGCCGTTATAATCTTTTCGTTGGCTTCCCAGGAGCATTTTAATCTTATTTCCGCGCCGGCCGGACCGTCGCTGTACCTTGCGCAAACAGAGGCCGCGAGGCGGACGGTATCTTCGCCGCCGCCCCAAGGGACAAGGACGAGGGCCCCGGGGAAATCACAGGCCGTGATCAGGGTGTCGCCCGGGCGGGAGAGGGACCTGAGTGCCGTGTTCTCCTCCCTGTTCCTCCCGGCAATTATCTTGTCCGCGCCTGCCCGGAAGTGCCTGCCGGTTTTGAGCAGCTTAATATCCCGCACATCATGAAACTCGCGGGCAAAGAGATCTTTAAGCCGGTGCGAGAATCCGGGATCGGTGAGCAGGCATCCTCCCGCCGGGTTTACATAGAAATCGATCCCCCATTGCCGGGCCATTTCCATCTGCCTCTTCCTCCCCCGCCCGTTGATGTCCAGGAGCATGCCCCTGTCTACTTTTCCTTCCGTCTCAGGCAGAGTTTCCGGGAGCAGCCTGGCGCTCAGTGGCCGGAGCACATACTGTTCAAAACCGGAGTTCTTCGCGACGATCTGCAGGGAATTGCGGTTCTGCGACATGGGCCGCTGGCCCAGCACCTCTCCGGTAAAAAGGAACTCCGCCCCGGTTTCCTGCATTTTGGCGCCCGCGCAATTCAGCATCAGCGCGTGGCAATCGATGCAGGGATTCATGTTCCTTCCGTAACCGTAACGCGGGTTCTTCAGCATTGTCAGGTGCACGTCCGTTATGTCGAGGACCATCAGTGGTATCCCGATTTTATCGGCGGCCATCCTGGCCCGCTCGGGGCCAAAGAAAGGGGTCTCAAAACTGATTGCGGTAACTTCGATGCCCTGCTGCTGCACGAGCTTCACGGCAAGAATGCTGTCCAGGCCCCCCGAGAGGAGGCCCAGCGCTTTGATTTTCTTCAATATTATACTCTCCAGAAATTAATCACGCTATTATAAGGCAAAAGGCAAAAAAAGGCCATGGTCCGAAGACCATGGCCCTGATTTAAATCAAGCAAGCGACTCGGATTAGCGGCCGCTGGCGAAGTTGTCTCTCATCAGCTCCCTGGCGATGATCATTCTGCGGATCTCGGAAGTACCGGCGCCGATTTCCCACAGTTTCTGATCCAGGAAGTGCCTGGTGACCGCGTATTCCTGGCAGTAGCCGTAGCCGCCGTGGATCTGAATCGCGTCGAGGCCGATCTTGGTTCCCATCTCGCCGCAGTACAGAAGCGCTGCCGCCGCCATACGGTCGAGGTCGGTTCCCTTTCCACCCTGCTTGGATGTCAGGCTGTCGCAGAATGCGGCGGCGCTGTAGGCCATCCACTTGGAGGACAGGTAGCCGGTGTACATATTGGCAAGTTTCTCCTGGATCGTCTGGAAGGAGGCGATCGGCTTGCCGAACTGTACTCTCTCTTTGGCATACTTGAGGCTCAGCTCGAGGCAGGACCTCTGGGATCCGAGTGTGCAGCCGCTGAGGGTGATTCTCTCGGTGCACAGACCACTCGTCAGAACGGCGACGCCCTTGTTCAGTCCGCCGATCAGCGCGGTCTCGGGAAGTTCCAGGTCGTCAAAGGTCACGAGACCGGTCGGGGAGGTTCTCATACCCCATTTTTTGATCTTCTCAATCGACAGGCCCTTTACGAATTTGCCTTTTTCATCTCTCATCTTGAAGCAGAAAGTGGAAATGCCGTGGGGGCCTTTTTCGGGATCGGTCTTTGCATAGAAAACAAAGAAGTCTGCAACCGGGCCGTTGGTGATGAATATCTTGCTGCCGTTGATGATGTACTTGTCGCCTTTCTTCACGGCCTTGGTAGCCATGCTCATGGCGTCCGATCCGGCGTTGGGCTCGGTGATTCCCAGACAGCCGATGTACTCGCCCGTGCAGGCCTTGGGGAGAATTTCCATCTTCATCTCTTCAGGAGCGTTCCTTCTGAAGTTGTCGAAGCACAGGGTCTGGCTGGCGCCGACCGTCATCGACAGGGCGTTGCTGATTCTGGCGATCGTCTCGTATACGAGCAGGGTCTCAACATAACCCAGAGCGGCTCCGCCGTATTTCTCCTCGAAAACGATACCGTTCACGCCCAGGTTTCCGGTCTCTTTGAACAGCGTGGCGGGCATTTCGTCGACTTCGTACATATGCTCCATCTGCGGCTCCAGCCAAGCCATACCCCACTTGTATACGCTGTCCTCAAGCATCTTTTGTTCTTCGGTGAAATTAAAATCTAGTGCCATATCTCCATTACCTCCCTTTGGTGTTAGATCCAAACAGCCACAAACAGTTGGCAAAAAGTTGCACTATGCAACTCGCATTTGGTTTTTTTGGAATGAGCCCTGACGTTGGTTCAGAAACTTGTTTCCTATACCCGATGGGGCGAGGTATGTCAAGGTAAATCCCTGCTTTCAAATACGCAAATGAAGAATTATCAGTGAAACCGCTCAACATTTCGTTGAAGGCGCGGACCTATTCTGCTAATGATTCGATGCGGAGGTTGGTTCGGAATGGAAAAATTCGGGCGCATATCACTTGTCCCCGGTCCCCGGGACGGCAGGTATCCGGCCTGCAACTCTCTCTTCATTGATGATGAAGTCAAAGCGGTGATCGACCCCGGCTCGGATGAGTCCGAGATGTCAAAATTGAGCCGCCTCAAGCCGGGCCTTGTTATCTGTTCCCATTATCATGAAGACCACAGGACATATCTCAATATGTTTGCGGATTCCGATCTCGTTGTCCACGGCGCGGAATTGCCCTGCTATCTGTCGATCAATTCATTCCTCGACTACTACGGCCTGCTCGGGCGCCGGCACGAACAGGCATGGAGAGAACTGGCAGTGAACCGGTTCAATTACCGGGAGAGGAGCCCGGAGAGGGAGATTGCCGACGGCGACCTCATTGAGTTCGGCGCGACTGAAATGAGGGTGATCCACACTCCCGGGCACAGCCCGGGGCACTGCTGCTTCCATTTCCCCCGGGAGGGCGTGCTTTTCCTTGCCGATCTCGACATGACCAGTTTTGGTCCCTGGTACGGGGACCGCGTCTCGGATATTGACCAGACGATCGGTTCCATCCGGAAGGTCTTGGAAATAGACGCGCAGGCATATGTCTCTTCCCATGCTCCCGTCATCAGAGGCGGTATAGAACGGCTGGCGAAGGAATACATCGGAGTAATCGAAAAACGGGAACAGGGCCTCCTGGAATATCTGTCCGAGCCGCGGACCCTCGATGAAATTGTGGGGCAGTGGATATGCTACGGCAAGTGCCGGACACCGGATTATTTCTTTGAATTCGGCGAGCGCAGCCTTATGAAAAAGCATCTTGAAAGGCTGGAGAAGTGCGGCGCCGTGGAACTTGCCGAAGACGGCCGTTACGCCCTGGTCTGAATATCGTAATTTATTGATTTATATTTAGATTTTTGTTATTCAAACCAACTCCAAATTTGGGAGGTCGCCATGAGTGTTTCCGAAAAAGACCAGGCTTTCCTTCGCGAGGTCCAGAAGAAATTCGACAAGAAAGTCCGGGAAAGCGAAATATCCGTCCTGGAATACTGGAAGGAAAGGCTCGAAAAGCTTGCAGTCATGAAGCCGGAGGGAATTTCCTCGCTGCAGCTGGAGATAAAAAAAATCTCGGCGATGATGGGGAACCGGATCAGGACTTTGAAGGACGTAAGGGAATGAAGGATATCGTCAATTTCATTTTTGAAGTGGGAATGCTGCAAAAAACGCCGCGGTCGGGTTTCCAGTTCCTGGGCTCCGGTTCCGAATCCGTGGCGGAACATGTCCTGCGGACAATATTCATAGGGTATGCCCTGTGCAAGCTGGAGGAGGGGATCGATGAAGCGAAGGTGGTCAGGATGTGCCTTCTCCATGACCTGCCCGAAGCGCGGACGGGCGACATGAATTACGTGAACAAGAAGTATGTCAATGTGGACGAGAACAAGGCGATAGAAGAACTCGCGGCCACGCTTTCCTTCGGCTGCGAGATAAAAGAGATTATGGATGAATTCAATGCGCGCCGGTCGAGGGAATCCCTGGTGTGCCATGATGCCGACCAGCTGGCGCTGATTTTCCAGCTCAAGGAGTATGGTGATCTCGGAAATAAATACAGCCGGGAATGGATCAATTTTGCCAGGAAGAGACTCCATACCGAGAATGCCAGGAAGATGGCAGAGGCCATCATTGATACCGACTCCTCGGAATGGTGGTTCAAAGACAAGAGCGACTGGTGGATCAACGGAAATAATCGTCAAACCTGATCTTCTTTTGCCCCCCTTTGCCTGATCCCGCATGAGTCCGATATCACTTGCAAACAAGGCTGCCGCTGTCTTGACAGGGTGGAAAAAATGCCCTAAGTTACGTGAGTTTTAAGAGAGGTTTGTCGAATGTCTACAAAGAAAGAGAAGAGGACGGCCGAAAAAAGCGCCAGGAAAAAAAAGAAGACGACCAGGTCGGTAGCCCTGGCAGGGGCGGCCCTGCTAGGCGTTGCGATTGCGGCTTTTCTCATTTTTACCTATTCAGGCCAGTTATCATCCCCGCAAAGGGAAGCGGCACGAGAAAAGATTAAGGCCAGCCTGTATTTTTCCGATTCAAATGAGCGCTTTTTAGCCGCGGAAACCAGGTTTATTCCCAAGGGGAAAAATCAATCCGCCCAGGTTGCGGAAATAGTCAACGCGCTGATTGAAGGGCCTCATGAGGGCCTGGTCAGGACTGTGCCGGAAAAATCGAAGCTCATCAACGCCAGGGTGGACGCAAACGGCATTGCCGTTGTCAACTTCGACAGCTCGTTTATAGAAAATCATCCGGGCGGAAGTTCGAGCGAGATTGCGACAATCTATTCGCTCACAAATTCCATAACCAGGAATATGCCTGAAATAAAAAGGGTGAAGATCGTGATCGACGGCAAGGAAATGGAAACGCTCAAAGGCCATATTGACGCGAGGTATCCCTTCGCCCCCAACATGGACCTGGTCTCCAGGGAATCGGCCGGCTGATAGTTTTTGAAATTTGCGTGGTCTTGAAAATGGCACCGAAAACGAAATTATCCAGGACGAGAAATATCGGCATCGTCGCCCATATTGATGCGGGGAAGACCACGCTTACCGAGCGAATCCTCTACTACACAGGCAAGACACACAGAATGGGAGAGGTCCACAATGGCGAGGCTGTTATGGACTGGATGCCCCAGGAACAGGAAAGGGGCATTACCATCACGTCGGCAGTTACGACCTGCGGCTGGAAAAACCACGAGATAAATATAATCGACACGCCGGGCCACGTCGATTTCACAATCGAGGTTGAGAGGTCGCTGCGCGTGCTGGACGGGGCCGTCGTGGTCTTCTCGGCCGTGGACGGCGTTGAGCCGCAATCCGAGACGGTCTGGCACCAGGCGGACAAGTACGGGGTCCCCAAGGTCGCCTTCATCAATAAGATGGACAGGATCGGCGCAGATTATTTCCGCACAATAAACATGATGAAGGAGAGGTTCCGCTCCGTTCCGCTGGTTATTCAGGTGCCTTGCGGGAAAGAGGACAATTTCAAGGGCGCCTTCGACCTCCTGTCGATGAAGCTGGTCACCTGGGACCAGGACATCCTGGGCGCAAGTTATACTGTTTCGGAGATCAGCAGCGATGAGGCGGCCGAAATCCGCCGGTTCCGGGAACAACTTATAGAGACGGTAGCGGAAGTAAACGATGATATCGCGAACAAATACCTCGAGGGCGGCGAAATCCCGGAGGCAGAGCTCATAGCAGCAATCCGGGAGGCTACAATATCGCTGGCGGTGGTCCCTGTCATCTGCGGAACGGCTCTGCGGAACAAGGGGGTGCAGCCGCTGCTCGACCAGATCATAAATTACCTCCCCTCGCCGGAGGACCTGCCGCCGGTTAAAGGCATTGACCCGCGCACGGGCGGGGAGACGCAGCGGCGCAGTTCCGATAAGGAGCCGGTATGCGCCCTGGCGTTTAAGGTCATGATGGACGAGGGCCGAAAAATGACTTACCTTCGGATTTATTCGGGCAAGCTCAGGGCCGGCGAGGAGGTCTACAATTCCGGAAAAAAGCGGAAGGAAAAAATCGCCCGCCTGCTGAAGATGCATGCAAACAAGCGGGAGCGTATGGACGAGGCGGGGGCAGGGTCCATTATCGCCGTTATGGGTCTCAAGGACACCACGACGGGCGACACGATCTGTGATGAAAACAACCCCATTGTCCTCGAGACCATCGAATTATATGAGCCCGTCATCAGTCAGGCCATCGAGGCCCGCACCCCCGCAGACCAGGACAAACTCACAGAGGCCCTTTCCAAGCTGATGGAAGAGGACCCTACTCTGAAGGTCAAATACGACGAGGAGACGGCCCAGACAATAATCTCCGGGATGGGCGAACTCCACCTGGAAATCATAATCGACCGCCTCATCCGCGAATTCAAGGTACACGTGAATGTTGGCAGGCCGCGAGTCGTTTACCGCGAGACGATCAGCAGGGCTGCGGAAGCCGATTCCAGGTTCGAGAAAGAACTCGGAGAGAAAAAGCACTTCGGCCATGTTAAGCTGAGGGTTGAACCGCAGGAACGGGGCCTGGGTGTTCAGATCGAGGACAGGTTGGACACTGGAGAGGTCCCGCAGGAATTCCATGATGCCGTAATGGAAGCGGTCAATGAGGCCACGTTAAGCGGCATACAATCGGGCTACCCCATGCTTGACCTGAAAATACTTATTACGGGGGGCTCCCTCAAAGAGGGAGAGTCGTCCGCGATCGGCTACAAAATAGCTGCCGCAGCGGCGTTCCGGGAGGCGTGTTCGAAAGCGGGACCGGTCCTTCTCGAGCCGATCATGAAAGTAAATATCATAACTCCGGCTGAGTTCACGGGCGAAGTTATAGGAGACGTAAATTCGCGAAGAGGACTCATCGAGGGGATCTCCAACCGTGGCGCTATCTGCGAGATACAGGCAAAAATACCGTTAAAAGAAATGTTCGGATATTCGACTGATCTGCGCTCGGCTACCCAGGGCAGAGCGGTATTCACCATGCATTTCCTGGAATATGACAAGATCTGAAGCAGTAATGCCGGATCCGTAATGAAAAGCAGCAGATTTAAACTGATTTTCCGGAATCTGATTAAGGAGCGTTTCTTCCTTATAGCCTTCATCACCCTGAGCATGATCACGATCAGTTCCCTCGGGGTGTTTTTCTTTGAAAAGGACGCAGCATCAACCATACACAGCTTCTGGGACAGCCTGTGGTGGGCCTTTGTGACGATCTGCACGGTGGGTTACGGAGACAAGTACCCCGTTACGGTCGGGGGCAAGGTCATCGGCATATTCCTGATGATCTCCGGAATCGGCCTGCTCTCGATGATGACAGCGACGGTTGCGTCGGTCCTGGTTGAGCATAAGCTGAAGGAGGGGAAGGGATTGGAGGGCGTAAAAGAAAAAGGGCACATCCTGGTTTGCGGCTGGAATAACCATACGGAAAAGGTGATTGCCGGGTTGTTAAAAGCCGACCCGGCTTCCTCAATCTTCCTTATCAATGAACTCAAGCCTGATGAACTGGAATCTCTGAGTTTCAAATATGGCGGCAAGAGCATCCATTATCTGCGTGGGGATTTCGTCAATGGGGAAATTCTGAAGAAAGCGAATGTCCGGAAGGCCAAAACAGTGGTTCTGATGGCGGACCTGTCGGGGACAAACCTGAAGGAAACCGCCGATAACAGGACCATTCTGGCCGCGCTGGCCATAAATTCCCTCGCCCCTCAGGTCAGGACCATAGCGGAACTGCTCGACCCGGAGAATGTCTTTCACCTCAGGCGGGCTGGGGTGAACGAGATAGTTGTGCGAGGTGAAAGCGCCGGCGCTCTTCTTGCCGGATCCGTTGAGATTCCCGGTCTTACCGGTGTCGTTAACGAAATGATTGCAGGCGCCGAAGGCAACAGGCTGATAAGGAAAAAAATCCCGGTGCAGTTCGTCGGAAAAAGGTTTTCCGAATATTCCGACTATGAAAGAAAGGGCAGCGGGATGATAGTTATCGGGTTGGCCCAGGAAAAAAGGACCGTCAGTGTCGAGGACATCCTGGCGGACAGTTCGTCGGCAATCGATAACTTTATCCGGGAAAAGCTTAAAGAATCCGGGAAAGGTGTCCTGGAAAGCGAGCAGCCCGGGAAAATATTCCTGAATCCCAAGGACGATCACCTGTTGAATTCGGAAACTTACGCTATTCTGATCAAATAAGGTCGTTAATGAACAGCATCCTGGAAAATTTCTCGCAATCTCCGCTTTTTGAGGATCTGAGCCTCGGTCAGGTTGAAAAAATCCTGGGTTTTTCGAGAGTGCTGGATTTTCGCCCCGGCCAAGTGATTATGGAAGAGGACCAGGAGGGCGATTCGCTTTTTATTATCCTGGAAGGCGTTGTGGAAGTATCCAAGAGCCTGGTGAAAAAAGCGGCGCTCAGCAGTGAAATAGATGAAAGCAAAAGCAAGACGTTCGCCAAGCTGGATGCCCGCAGCCATGCAGTGTTTGGCGAAATAGGACTGCTCGAAAAATCAAAGAGGACCGCAAAGGTTCAGGCCATTACGGACTGCCGCCTATGCGAGATCCGAAAACAGGACTTCTTCCGATTGGCTGAAAATGATTTCGAGATCGGCTATCGCGTTCTGGCAAATTTGGCAAGGCTCATGAGCGCCAGACTCAGGAAGGCTGACGAGGACATCGTTAAATTGACAACTGTATTGACAATAGTCTTAAAAGGCTGAGGCATAAATGTCGGAAAAGACAAGCCCGAAATCGAGGACTGGATCTTTATTCACGATAGACAAGGACAAGCTGATAAGGAGCATTTACCGGATCAGCACGTTTCTCACTTCACCGCAGAACGTCGACGAGATTTCGCAGAACATTTTCGTCAGCGAGTTCCACAGTACGGCATTCTCGGATTCCCAGTCGTACCTCGATGAAATAGTTAAAAAAATCCTCGACGAAACGGTCGACAATCTCGGCTTCGACAGGGGCATAATCTGCTTCCTTGATGAAGCGAAGGAAAACCTGATCACCAAAGTGGTAAAGAATTACGACCCGGTTGAGACGCACCGCGCGATGTCGCAGCCTTTGAACCTGGCCAAGCACGACTGCTTCGAGACAAGGGTGGCCAAAACGGGACAGTACATCACCCTGGAGGACCCCGAAAACGACCCCCGGATCACCGAAACCGACAGGAAAATCACCCGGTTTTACAAACGGGGTTCAACATTTTATGCTCCTTTCAATATAGATGACGAGGTCATCGGTATTATTGCTGTCTGGACAAAGGAAAAGACGCGTTTCTCCCCGGAGGAGATTGATATCCTGCTGACCTTCGCCAACCAGATAAGCATCATAATTCATTTGACACGCCTGTTCGAGAATAACCGGGACAAGATACATCAGCTCCTTATCCTGCAGAAAGCCGTGGCGGAGCTCAATTCCAGCTACCTCCTGGAGAGCCTGCATGAGATTCTCCTGAGGAACGCCCTCAACCTCGGTGCGGCTGAGAGGGGGCTCCTCTATTTCCTTGACGACGAGAAGTTTGAGTGCTTCGTCAGAAAAGGCAACATTATGGACAATGTCGTCCTGGAGAAGGAATGCGGCGAGCGGATCGATAACAGCATTGTTAAGAAGGCCATGGCGGCCGAGGCCATAACGGTGCAAACGCCCTTTCCCAACTCGGCCCTGAAGCCTATTTTTGCCGGATTCGAGTCGGAAATTGCCCTTCCGCTGAAAATTAAGGACAAGTTCAAGGGTGTCCTGTACCTCTCGAGGAATGAGGGTGTGTTTACCCAGGACCAGATCAATGCCCTTGACATCCTGGTTAAGAACGCAGCGGCCTCATACGATAACGCCATCATGCATTCCATGCTTTCACTCGAAGCCAAATCGCTGAAATCCGAGGTTGAGAAACTCAAGGAAAGGGAGGACCTGCTGCTCGGTTTTCATAACATTATCGGGAAATCAAAGCAGATGCAGGGCATATTCCACATAATCCAGGAAGTCGCTAAGCACGATACCAATATCCTTATTCAGGGTGAGAGCGGTACGGGGAAAGAATTGATAGCTAGGGCAATCCATCGGCAGAGCACCAGGAGCGCCAGGCGCTTTGTGGAGGTCAACTGTGCGGCAATCCCAGGATCTCTGCTGGAAAGCGAGCTTTTCGGTTACGAGGCCGGGGCGTTCACAGATGCCAAGAGAAGGAAACTGGGACTCTTGGAATATGCCAGCGGCGGGACGCTTCTGTTGGACGAAATCGGGGATATGAGCATGCCTCTGCAGGCGAAATTTCTCAGGATGCTGGAAGACGGGCATATCAGGAGACTGGGCGGAAACGAAAACATTCCCGTTGATGTCAGGTTCATCTTCTCGACAAACAAGGACCTGGCCAAAATGGTTTCGGCGGGTTCTTTTCGCGAGGACCTTTTTTACAGGATCAGGGTCGTACCCATCCTGCTGCCGCCCTTGAGGGAGCGCGTGGAAGATGTAATCCTGCTGGCGAGGTACTATGTCGAGGAATTCAATAAAAAGCTGAACAAGAAAGTCAGGGGGTTCAGCAAGGATTCCGAGGAAATACTGAAGAAATATCCTTGGCCCGGAAATGTCAGGGAACTCAGGAATATAATTGAACGGATCATGATTCTCCAGAACATCGGCAAAGTTATCCTCCCCGAGAACCTCCCGGCTGAATTGAAGACAACCATGCCCCTGGTTATGACCAACTATATGCCCGATTTTCAGAATACGATTGATTTCAAATCGACTATTGAAAAGATGACCAACGATATCCGGCAGAAGATCCTTCTTTCGGCGCTGGAGCGCGGGAAAGGCAAGAAATCGGCCGCAGCAAAACTGCTGGGCATTTCCAGATACACGATGATCCGGGAACTCAAGAAAATTGGAAAGGCCTAAAAAATGTGCGATGTATGCACAATATGTGCTTATTTCGCACTATTGTACATAGATTGAGCAAATCTGGCCTTAAAAACCTCCTTTATGTTCGAATTGCGCACATTTTATACCGTCTAAATCATCCTGATCAGCTGGTTTTTTAGCAAACATAAAGCATATTGATAGAGCCTCAAATTTCCGTATACATTCTAAATGCTTGTAATTATTCCCATATCATCGATAAGGGGTGATTCTGCATTTCCTTTCCAAAGTGGCATATTATTTGCTCCCATATTAATCGTAATTCGGAAGCACTTTGAAAAGAAAATTAGATGGCCTTAAGCGAAAGATATTTATCTTTCGATGTTATCTCGGTGGATGGTTTTGATTCCCTCCTTTCCATCCACCGACCCCCTTTAAGGTTATCTGGAAGCGAACCTTCCAGTTTATATACAGGGTGGATGCCGACGGCATCCACCTTTTTTATTATGCAGCTTTATTGGCCTGATTTTTTTGCCTGACTTGAGATGGCGGCGAAAAAAGCTATAATGCCTTTCCTGACCGCGCCGGCGTTGCTTACGAAGCTGATTAATGGTCTCGCGAGATGATCCAGGAAGACCTTTTCATAATTGGACAAATAGTCGAAAAGCAATTTAGTCCGGGAAAGCGCCAACGCAAGGGCTTCGACTTGCGAGCGGATTGATTGTGATGAGACCAGCAGGGAAGAGAGTATCACTTCCAACTTGGCGAGAAGTTCCGGTAATCTAGTGTTCATTGTATTCAGGCCGGCCTCTATAGCCTTCGCAGTGCGCCGGGCCTGCCAGAAGAAAAAAGCTGCCGAGATTGTGAGGATCAAAGAGGAAAGGGCTATAATCGTCAGGCTCCACTCGATGGACATTTCTACTCCCCCTCTCGAAGAAAACTATTCCTTCTTAGCTTCATTATAAGCTTTCAGTCCTGCAGCAACGGCCTGCGCAAATCGGCTTCCTTCGGCAGGAGGCTGAGATTCCACAGCCATGCTGTTGACGGTATTTTTCACCTTTTCGAATGCTTCGGAAGTCTTCTCCAGGCTTAAGTCATATTCCTCTTTCGCCATTTTGATCAGTTCATCCGTTTTGTTGCAGATGTCTGCCCTGGTTTCCCTGCCGCTTTTGGGCGCCAGCAGCAATCCGGCAACTGCGCCTATCAATCCGCCTATAATCAATCCTTTCAGAAAATTTCCATCAGACATTTCATTCCTCCTTTCCGCTTACAATCTGTTTTCATCCCGGAGTTTCTTCAATGTATTCTGGATGGCGGGCATGGCCGCAATCGCGGCTCTCTCTCCTTCCAGGATAGCTTCATGCCTGCGGTTAAAATCCGCAGAACCGATTGAGTTCACCCTGGGTTTGACGACAATGTCGGCAGTGGGCGTCTGAAGGGCGCTGATCCGCGAATACATTATATCAATCGACTGCAGCATGGTGTCCAGGATACCCTGCGGCAGGGAAGGCTGCAGGCCCGCAGAGATGTCCACGGCTATAACGACATCGGCGCCGTATTTGCGAGCCGCATTAACAGCTACGGGACTGACGACACCCCCGTCCACGTACATATTATTGCCGATCATAACCGGCCGGAACACGCCGGGAATGGAGCAGCTGGCTCTTACCGCTATGCCTGTATTGCCGGTGCCGAACACGACCTCATTGCCTGTTTTTATGTCGGTCGCAACAGCATAGAATGGAATCTTCAGCTTTTCCATAGGCGTATTGCCGAGCATGAAATTGACGTAATTTTCCAATTTTTCCCCCTTGAGGAATCCATTATCCGGAAGAATAAAATCAGCGACATGGCTTTTATCCAGCTGAAAAGCTATCTCCTGTAATTGAAAAGAATTGTATCCGTATGCATACAAGCTGCCGACAAAACTTCCGGCGCTGGTCCCGACTATCATGTGAATAGGGACCTTGTTTGCCTCCAACACTTTTATAACTCCGACGTGGGCGAAACCCTTGGATGCACCCGCACCGAGCACGAGGGCTATCCTTGCGGGCTTGGCGGTGGTTGCCGGCGGGGGAACTGCTTTGGGCGCACATGAACAAATCAGGAATAAAACTGCGGAAACGATCAGGATAAATCTAAATTTCATTTTTCTGCCCCACAAAAAACAACCGAGCATTCTTGTGGAATGCTCGGTCGTTATTTCCATAAAAAACTGGATATTACTTCTTGGGCGCTTCGGCCGGTTTCGCCGGTGCTGGTGCCGCCGGTGCCGCAGGAGCTGCCTTGTCCGGAGCTGCTGGAGCTGCTCCCGGAGCTGGTGCCGGAGCTGGTGCCGGTGCCGGTGCCGCTGCGGGCGCCTCAGGCTTCTTGGGCTCCTCAGGCTTCTTGCATGCGATTGTTAAGGAGAACGCCACCACGAGAAATATCGCGCAAATTAATGCCAAAACCTTCTTCATTACGATTTCACCTCCTTTACAAAATGTGTCCTGAAATTGTTGGGAAGGCTAAAGTAAATTTAGCCTCTTGTCAAGAGAATTTTTTTCAATTTTCACAGTAGTATAGGGCCTGAAATCGTTGAGAAAGTGTATGTACCAACGGGCACGAAAATGCCTGTTTTCCCTTGACATGACGGAAGCCTTTCAAATAAGTTCTCGAAACTGAACATGGCGCAATAAAAAAAAATAACATTAAACAGGAGGAATAATCGTGAGTGAAGATTTGATCCGGAAAAGAACGCAGGAAACGGCAACCAAACTGTTTGGAAAGGGCATCAAGATGGATCCTCCTTATCTGATGTGGAGGGAGTTCGATAAAGATCTGGCAAATGATTTCTCGAAATTCATTACGGGTAACCTTTATTCGAGGACGGTGCTGACCCTTCCCGAGAGGCAGATGGTCGCATGTGCCATGTTGGCGGCAACGCGTGCCACAGGCGAGCTCCGGCTCCATGTCAATGCCGCTCTTAATGTAGGTTGCGACCCCAAGAAGCTGGCGGAGATCTTTTTCCAGGTGGCCACATATGCCGGAATGCCAGCAGTAAATGAGGCCCTGGAGGTTTACAAGGAAGTCCTGAAGGAAAGGGGAGAGTGGCCCATTAAATAACGACAAAAAAAGCCGAACAGCTTAACAGCTGTTCGGCTTCATCAGGATAAATTCAAGTTACTCAAGCACAATCAGGACTTGATTTGTATCAACTTTATCCTCTTCGGCTACCTTGATCTCCTTTACGGTGCCGGCCGCCGGTGCCAGAATCGCATTTTCCATCTTCATGGCTTCTAGAATAACCAGTTCCTCGTCGGCCTTTACCTGATCACCAACTTCGACCAGAATTTCCGCTATCGTACCCGGCATAGGGGCTACTACGTTGACGCTCATTGGATGTCCTCCCTTCAGTTTTTATAAAAATTATAACAGGGGAGGGTTTCAACCCTCCCCTTGATTGCATTTTAAAGACAGATTACTTGTTCCAGGCTGTCGGTCCCCATTTCTCACCCAGTTTGACCTCGGCAGGCCATTCGGGCGGTACCTTCTGTCCCGGCTTCTCGCCGACTTTTGCAATCAGCTTGGCGAGACCCGGACGCCCGAATTCCGGATGACCCTCTTTCAGGGTCCTTCCATTGTAGACGGCCTCTGAACGAAGCCTCTTGCCCATTGACTT
>CAZKYN010000019.1:0-22533 GCA_964556675.1 uncultured Syntrophaceae bacterium | reverse complement strand
AAAGGAGAGTCAGCTCGCGCAGCCTTGCCCCGGCCTTCCTGTCGACCTGGCCGGGCTTGAGGCGCCATCGCCAGCTCGGGTAATTTCCGGCCGGCTGGTTCATCCGGGCCTCTGCGCCCAGCCCCAAGACGTCCTGCATCGGGAAGACGGCCATGAACGCCACCGAGCCCATGGCGAGCCTGATCAATGCCCAGTTGAACTCCCGGGCATTGACTCTCCGGCCCAGGTATTGGAAGACCCTCTCCCTGTCGGCTTCGGAGGCTTCCTCCTCGAACCAGCCCCGGGCGGTATTGTTGTCGTGGGTGCCCGTATAGATGACGGAATTCCCGGGGACGTTGTGCGGGATGTAGGGACTGTTCTCCATGCCCTCTCCGAACGCGAAGAGCAGCACTTTCATCCCGGGCAGACTGAGCTTTGCCAGCAGTTCCCTTACGTCCGCCGTGATGTATCCCAGGTCCTCCGCAATCAATGACGGGCAGGCGACATATTTCATCAGGACATGGAAGAAATCCTCGCCCGGCGCTTCCACCCATTTGCCTCTTATCGCAGTCTTCTGCCCGGCGGGCACTTCCCAGGAAGATACAAAGCCGCGGAAATGGTCGATCCGCAGGATATGGCAGCGCTCCAGCGACTTGCGCATCCGGTTGATCCACCAGGCATAACCGCTGCGCCTCAGCCACTCCCAGTTGTAGATGGGATT
Organism: uncultured Syntrophaceae bacterium; assembly: GCA_964556675.1. Classification (GTDB taxonomy): domain Bacteria; phylum Desulfobacterota; class Syntrophia; order Syntrophales; family UBA4778; genus JBDKTK01. The sequence continues at coordinate 21,833 of CAZKYN010000019.1, read as the reverse complement.
CCCCCACAGCTGGCCCGTGCTGCTGAAGTAATCGGGTGGCACTCCGGAGACACACTTTGGCCGCTTGTCCCTGTCCAGCTTGAAGACCCGCGGGTGCGTCCAGACGTCGGCGCTGTCCAGGCTGACATAGAAGGGAATATCGCCGATGACCTGGATTCCGAGCTCTCCGCAATACTCCATCAACGCCTTCCACTGGAGGTCGAAAAGGCATTGCAGAAATACTTCGTATTCGACGGCATCCCTGAGTTTGTCTTTCCAGTCTTTCAGGGCGCGCGCCTGCCGGTCGCGGATATCCCGCGGCCAGTTATACCAGGGAGCCCCCCGGAACTCGACCTTCAGAGCTTCGTACAGGGCATAATCCTCAAGCCACCCCGCGTTCTCCTGCCGGAACCTCGCGAGGCCTTCGGGCTCGCCGCCCCGCTGCGACCGGTGGAATGCTTCCCGGAAAATCCCCTCCTTGTAAATCGCCACCGGGCGCAGGTCGAGGCGGCCGTCCGGGAAGCCCGGCACGGCATGGCGCTCTATGAAGCCGTCCCTGACGAGGAATTCCGGGCTGATCAAGAGAGGATTGCCCGCAAACGCGGAGGGGCTGCTGTACGGCGACAGGCCCGGCAGGGTCGGCGAAAGGGGGAGCATCTGCCAGTAGCTCTGGCCGAATTCGGCGAGATACTCGGCGAAGAAAAACGCCTCTGGGCCGATATCGCCGATGCCGTAAGGCGACGGCAGCGAAGTGATATGCAGCAGTATCCCGCTCCCCCGGCGTTTCATAACTGTGCCTTTCAGTTTGCTCCCTTTTTAGAGGGAAGTTAAAGGGGATTTAGCGCCTTCAAAAATCCCCCTGTGAATTCCGTTAAAAGGGAATGCTTCGTAATTTACATACGTCTCGACGTCAGCAAGGCGATCGGGAATTCGGCCAGTATGTCTCCCACCATTGCATTTTCCCGCATCGTAACCTGCCTGCCCGTGAACGCATCGGTCCAGACGCCGGAATGCGGACACGAGATATATGTGTCGTGCCACACATCGGTCCCGGTCGCAGTCCCGGCCGGCAGGCGCCCGGGCGGGGCAAGCGATGTGAAGAACCGCGGCGCGATGACGAGCGCCCGGCCGCCTTCCCCTTCGCGCAAAAAAGAGATGAGGTTATGCTTCCTTATCCCCGAGCACTTGACAGGAATGTAGCCGCCCCGAAAGGCAGGCCTTAATTCCTTTCTCGCCTGCAGGCCCCGCCAGATGACGAACAGCTTGACTCTGCCGTCGCGGCGGTCCGCCAGCAGATCGGAGATCAGCCCGTGCGGATCTTTTTCCCAGCGGACTTTCATGTCGTCGAGGCAAGCCTGCCTCGTCTGAAAGTCGACCGGCCGGCGGTTGTCGGGGTCCACGAAATCAAAATTCCAGAGCTCCGTGCCGCGGTAGAAATCGGGCACTCCCGGCGCGGCGATCTTTATAAGGACCTGGGACAGGCTGTTGTACATGCCGAACCATGCAACCGTCTCCTGGAAGGGCAGGAATGCATCCAGGAATTCCCGGGAGAGCGCCGGGTCAAGGATGTCGCGGATGAAAGCGGCCAGAGCGTCCTCGTAAGGACCGTCGGGCCGGTCCCAGTTGGTGGCCGTCTTCGCCTCCCGGGCGGCTTTGATCATGTAGTCCGTGACGCGCACCGTGAACCCGGTCCGCTCCTGTTCCTCCAGGGGGTACGACCCAAGCAGGGACTGGTAAAGGAAATACTCCATGTTCGGCTCGGGAACGGGTACTCCGCCCTTTTTCCTCTTCTTCGGTTCATTCAGGACCGACCAGAGATTGACGCACCTGTCCCATTCCACCGGGATTTCCGAGAGCACGTTGATCCGGGCCCGCGCGTCCTCGCCCCTTTTGGTGTCGTGGGTTGCCGTCGCGTTCAGGGCATGAGGCCGCCGGGCCGCCTCCTGTTCGGCATAGCCGTGAAATACGGACGGGCAAATCCCGAAACGTTCCGGGTCGCCCCCGACGTCGTTAAGCGAGATCAGCCGGTTGTAGTTATAAAGCAGTGTGTCCTCAAATCCCTTGGCCATCAGGGGCCCGGTTAGCTGCTGGAATTTCCGGATAAAATGGAGCGCGCCTTCGGGGCGGTCCGGAGGCGGCCCGTCCCTCTTCAGGACCGTGCCGGCGAATTCTATTTCCGCTGTCCTCGACGGGCAGGCTGCCTTTGCCCTTTCCACTGTTTCGCCCAGGTAAGAAACGTCTGCGGGCCTTACGCCCCGGCCGTCCACATAAGACCTGTACACGGGAAACGCGCAGAGCATCTCCGCGAGCGCCTCCCGCAGCCCCGCAAACGAGAAATCCCTGCCGTGCAGCGTATCAGCGGAAATGGCGGCGAGCAGGCGCGCCAGGTTGTCCAGGTCCCCGCCCATCTGTCCCAGAAGGATGAGCCTCTTTTTTTCCCGCCGCATCCGGGGTACGTCCTGCCCCGATCCGGAAAAATCCCGGTATATGCGGGAGAATATTTTTTCGTTTTCCGCCCGGCAGAACAGCCCGTTTACGTAATTGAGGAACTTATACCCCGTGGTGCCCTCGACCGGCCAGTCCCCGGGGAGATCTTCGGCAAGGTCCAGTATTTTTTCCACTACGGTGTACGCGCCCCCCGACCCGGCTTTCAGCCTCGACAGGTACTCGCCCGGATCGTACAGGCCGTCGATGTGGTCGACTCTCAGGCCCGTTACCTTGCCGGAATTTACCAGGTCAAAAATGAGCCTGTGGGTCTCCCTGAACACCTTCTCGTCTTCGACGCGTACGGAGATAAGCCCGTTTATGGTAAAGAACCTCCGGTAATTGATTTCCTCGCCGGCCCGCTGCCAGAACGACGGCGCGAAAAACTGGCCGGCAATGACCCTGTCCAGTCCCGCAGTCCCTCCCGGAATGTCGGCAGCGGTATACGTCCGCGCCGCCCCCTTTTTTTCGAGACAGAAAGACGTGTTGAAGCTCAACGGGAAGACCAGGCCGTAATATCCCATGGAGACCCATCCCCCGGCGGCGCGCAGCTCTATCTCGCCGTTTTCCAGGCATTGCGCGTAATGGCTGCCGAGGAAAGGGGCCAGCAGCTTCCCGTTGAAGGCGGGATGGCCCCAGTCGATGTCAAAAAATTCCCCATAGGAGGATTTGGGCCCGAATTTCAGTACATCCATGAGCCGCTCGTTGCGGCCGCTGAATGCCATGTGGTTCGGAACAATGTCCTGGAGCCAGCCGAGGGACAGGTCTTTCGCTTTACCGATCAAATCGTCGAATTCGGCTTCAGTCCCCAGTTCAGGGTTGAGCCTGTCCGGGTCGCACACGTCATAGCCATGGGTGCTGCCTTCCTCTGCATAAAAAATAGGAGAGGCATATATATCAGAAATTCCGAGCTCGGCGAGATATGGGACAATTTCCCGCGCCGCCGCAAAACCGAACCCGGCATTGAATTGCAGTCTGTATGTCGCATCCGGGATGTGCATCTCATTTTCCAATTGTCCCCCGCCGGCGGGGGATCAAGGGGGTGGTATGATGGGATAAAAAATGCAGGTTTAACCTCCCCCTGCACCCCCTCCAGAGGGGGACAAAAATAAGAATGGGCGACAATCTCTGAGCAGTAACATGCTTCAAATACCCCGCACATCTCAGCTTATCCTGACCCCCAGGTCCTCGCCCGCCCTGTTGAAGTATTCTATCCATTGCGCCGCGGTTGAATCGCCTTTTTCGGCCTTGGCCTGCATATCGCTATAGAACTCCTTGCCGATCTGAAAATAGATGTTCTGGGTCTCCCACAGACCCATATCCATCTTGAGCTTGTTAAGGTTTTGGATCATCTGCTCGATTTTCTTCCACAGGGCCAGGTCCAGGGGTGTTTCCTTCAGCCTGTTCATCTGCTTGCGGACGGCGTTTTTCGCAATTATGCTGAGTCCCGCGCGGTCCAGTTCAATGGGCCATTTGCTGACTTCCGCAGCATGCTTTTCAAGCTCGCCGATATTGATATCGTCGGCTTGCAGAAGGTCCATAAGCTGGCGGTTGATCACGAATTCCACTGTCGTCGCCAGGACTTTCGGAAGGGGGGTTCTCCTCGTCAGCATGACGTTCATTATCGGGTAATTGGCGTCGAAGATCTGGCGGAACGACGTTTCCACGTTCTCCAGGGTTGAAGAGAGGATCAGGTTAAGGATCCGCCTCTGCTCGTCCCGGAAGAGGCTCCAGAGCGAAAATTCATGGTCGCGCAGGTGCTTGTCCATCAGCCGGATCGTGGACGGGATATCGCTGCCGAGGAACGCGCCTTTCACTTCGGCCTGCATTTTCCGGAATTCCTCTTCAATCGAGAGTTCCCGGGAGCCTCCGCTGATATTGAAGTCCCCCAGGTGCAGGACGGCAAAGCTCAGGTTCACTTCATTCCAGGTGATATTGGACCTGATGTTTGTCATGCCGGTCGCCAGCCTCAGCTTGCCGGCCTCGACCCGGTCATAGATCTTGCTGCTGCACCGGTACGAGTATACCTGGAACTCGTTCGGGTAATCGGAGAAAAGCGACGAGACGGCATAATGGGCCAGCACCCGGTAGAGGTCAAGGCGCGCCGGCTTCACGAAGGTCTCGTAGATGTGGGCGCCGTTGATGAAATCCGGGATATTGGTGGGCGCCCTCTCCAGCCTTTTCTGGTATTCGTCTTCCAAAGACACGCCGAGGATTCTCGCGATCTGCATGGCCCGGCTCGCGTAGTCCATGACCTGCGTCGTTTCTATGCCCGAGATCTCGTCAAAGAACCAGCCGCAACTGGTGTACATCAGCATGGCATTGCGCTGCATCTCCAGGAGCGACAATATCTTTTGTTTTTCTTCGCGGGTGAGGACCTTCCGGAAATTCCCGGTGAAGAATTTCTCGACCAGGGCGTCGGTCCTGTCGAGGATAACTTTGATGTAATTTTCCCGAATGGCCCAGGGGTCGTCCGTGAAGGGCTTCATCTCCTTCTCATAAAGGGGTATGAGCTGGTCGCGCAGCCAATCCATGTCCTCCCTGAGGGGGGCGCGCCAGGGCTGGCGCCATCCCGCACCCGTGTTGCAGCCGCAATCGCTCCGCCACCTCTCGACGCCGTGCTCGCAGCTCCACGAAGTGTTCTCGAATATCTCCGCCTCGTGGGATGGAGGGTGCTTCTCCAGGAATTCGCCGTAGATTGTGATCTTCGCGTGGCCGTGCGACTCGATATCATACATACAGTAGGAGAGGGCCATGTCGGCGCGCTTGTAATGATGTCCGTACGTCTCGCCGTCGGTGGCGATGTGGACCAGCTGGGGGTTGGGGCTGTCCGTAAATGCGCCGTTTATCCGGTGGGCAAAGTTTTCGCCGCTGACCAGGAGGTTGCCGAAAGCTATGTCCTTGGAAATGGCCCCGTCATAAAAGAACAGGCTGATCTTCCGGCCGGACGGAAGGTTGCACACATAAGCTATCTTCGTGTCGATTTTTTCTCCCGAAGCATCCTGCCATTCCTTCGTGCCGATCGGGCGGCAACGGCTTGCCTGGCGGGGCGCCAGGATTGTGAACCTGATTCCGTGGTCCGCGAGGATGTCGAGCGTGAGCAGGTCCACGGCGGTCTCCGCAAGCCACATGCCTTCCGGCTCGCGCCCGAAGCGCTTGCGGAAATCCGCAATCCCCCACCTGACCTGGGTTACCCTGTCGCGCAGGTTGGCGAGCGGCATGATCATGTGGTTGTAAACCTGCGCGATTGCCGAGCCGTGCCCCGAGAAGTTTTCCAGACTCTGGGCATCGGCCTCAAGGATGGCGGCATAAGTCTCCGGGGCGAAGTTCTCCATCCAGGAAAGCAGGGTCGGACCGAAATTGAAGCTCATCCTGGAGTAGTTGCTGACTATATCTATGATCTTCAAGTCCTGGCCGAGGATGCGAGACGCCGTGTTCGGGGCATAGCACTCGGCGTTTATCCTCTCGTTCCAGTCATGGTAGGGGTAGGCGGAATCCTGGACCTCGATGGCTTCGAGCCAGGGGTTCTCGCGGGGCGGCTGATAAAAATGGCCGTGAATGCAGATATACCTGACACAGGGCGGTTCCATAGGGCTGCTCTCAACAGCATGTTACATTTTTTCGTAAACGGCTATGCTCCGCGGCGGCATGGTCAGGGACTGCTCGCCCGCCATCCCGTCCGGCAAAGTCGGGCCGGGGCCGCCGTATCCGGGGTCGGCGGAATCGAGGATTTTCTTCCAGTTGCCCGCGGGCAGATGAATCTCGAAAGCGGCTGATTCCGTGCTGTAGCAAAAGATGCACATGACGCGGTATTGTCTGCGCCGGCGCTGCAGGATGAGGACCTTGGTTTCTTCGAAACCTGTAACATCATAACTGTATTTATCCGTGTTGGCAATCGCCGGGTTATTCTTCCTCAGTGCGATCAGGTCGCGGTAGAAGGCGTGCAGGATCTTGTGGCCGCCCGATTTCCTCTTTCCCCATTTTAATTTGGATCTTAAGAATGTCTCGGCGGCAGCGGGATCGGGCACCTCGCCGGTCCACTTGAAATCCCTGAACTCGCCCGCCCTGCCTTCGCGCACGGACCGGACCAGCTGCGGGTCGGAATGGTCGACAAAATACTGGAAAGGCGCGTCTTCCCCATACTCCTCCCCCATGAACAGCAGCGGCAGGTAGGGAGACAGCAGGACGGAACCGGCCAGCAGCTTGCAGCCCTCGAGATCGACGAGGCTGGCCGCCCTCTCGCCAAGCATCCTGTTGCCGATGTGGTCGTGGTTTTGGGAAAAAACGACAAACTTGCGCGGCGGGATTGCCTTAGCAGAGGCCCCGAAAGACCTCTGGCGGAAATGCGAATACTGCCCCGTGTAAACATATCCCTCCCGGAAGGACTTCATGAGCTGCGCGAACCGGCCGAAATCGGCGTAGTAGCCCTCGCGCTCGCAGGTGATCTCCGCATGCAGGGCGTGGTGGAAGTCGTCGCACCACTGCGCATCCAGGGCGTGTCCCCCCAGCGCCCGCGGCCTGACTACGCGCGGGTCGTTGAGATCGCTCTCCGCGATCAGGTAATACATGCGCCGGTCATGGCAGGACACGTCGTCCACCATGGCCTTCAGCTCCCGCAGGAACGGCCGGGCGCTCATATCGTAGATGGCATGCACGGCGTCAAGCCTCAGGGCGTCGAGGTGGAAGTCCCGCAGCCAGGCAAGAGCGTTTTCAAAATAGAAATTGCGCACGCCGTCGCTGTGGGGGCCGTCAAGATTTATGGCATCGCCCCAGGGAGTTTTGTATTTCGGATTGAAATAAGGCCCGTAAAGGCCGGCATATGCCCCCTCCGGCCCGAAGTGGTTATAGACGACATCGAGGACAACAGCAATCCCGAGGCCGTGCGCGGCATCGACGAGGCGCTTGAGCCCGTCCGGGCCTCCGTAGGAATTCTGCACCGCGTAAAGGTACGCGCCGTCATACCCCCAGTTGCGCTCTCCCGGGAACTGGGCCACCGGCATGAGTTCCAGGGCATTCACCCCGAGTTCTTTCAATTCCGCCAGGCGAGGGGCAACGGCGTCGAAGGTGCCTTCCGGCGTGAACGTGCCGACATGCAGTTCGTAGATTATCCATTCACGCAGCGGGCTCCCCTTCCAGGACCAGTCCGTCCAGGGGAACGCTTCGTCGATAACCTGGGAGGGGCCGTGCACTCCCTGCGGCTGGAACCGGGATGCGGGGTCGGGCAATTCCCGCGGCGGTTCCCCTCCGCCTTCCAGCACATATTTGTACAGCGTGCCGGGCAGGACGTCCCGAACCGTCGCCTCCCAGTACCCGGCGCCGTCCCTGTCCATGGTGAGCCTCCTGCCGTCCTGCGATATCGGGGAGGAAACGATCGCGAGTTCCACGTTTTTGAGCAGGGGCGCCCATACCCGGAAAAAGCAGCTGTTGTCGCCGAGATATTGCGCGCCGACCCTCATTTAATCCCCTCCTGAGTCCGATTTGTCATGCCCGGACATGGATTGTGCTGCAATGCCATTCTGATGCAGAGCCGAAGAAATCTTTTCTAAGCCGGGGTATACGGATAAATACTTCTTTTCGCTCGGAATGAGTTGAGTTTCTGATTGCGACACAGTTCTCCAAGTCGGGAACGGCCATGAGATAAATCTGCTCGCAAAGCATCCAATGCTTATTTTTTTGAAACCACGACGTTTGCCGCCTCGCCCCGGGTGAACGCCTTGACGTTGTCTATCGTCGTTGCCAGGATCCTTTCCACGGCCTCGCGGGTGTTGAAGGCATTGTGGGGTGTTATATAGACATTCCTCATCCTGAGGAGGATGTGATTGGCCAGCAGCGTGCTCATATCGTGGGCGCGATGGAAGAACGAGCTGAGCAGTTCCGCTTCCTCGCGGATCACCGGCTCCTCCGGCAGGACATCCAGCCCCACAGCCGCAACCTTGCCGTCGGCAAGCGCATGCAGCAGGGCCTCTATATCGATCAGGGTGCCCCGCGCGGTGTTTATCAGCACTGCCCCGTCCTTCATCCTGGAGAACTGCCCGGTGGACAGCAGGTGAAAGGTATCCCTGCCGGCCGGTACATGAAGACTCACGATGTCCGATCTTGCCAGGAGATCATCAAGGCCCATGTATGTGAAGCCGAGAAGGGCGGCAAGCCCCTGGTCGGGCCGAGGGTCGTAGGCGGCGACCTCCATCCGGAACCCCCGGGCAATCTCGATTACGTGACGACCTATGAGGCCGGTTCCGATGACGCCCAAAGTCTTTCCCCTGAGGTCGAAGCCCCTGAGCCCTTTTTGCGAAAAGTCCCCCTTGCGCGTGCGGTCGATGGATTCGTAAAGCCTATGGCAGATCAACAATATAAGCCCGAAAACATGCTCGGCGACAGTATACGAGCCATAAACCGGGACATTGCAGACGGTGATTCCATTATCGCGGCAGTAGTCGATGTCTATGTGATCGTACCCGGTCGAGCGGGTGGCGATAAGCCTGACCTTTTTGAGCTGCTTGAGGGTCCAGGAATCCAGCCGCGAATAGATGAAAATCGAAACTATATCGGCCTCTTCGTGGCAGGGCGCATTGGCCGCAGTCAGGGGCTCGCTGAAGCAGTTCAGATCAAAATCCGGACGCAGTCGTTCAAACGCCTGGCATTCCCAGGGTTCGGCTTCAAATACGGCAATACGCATGTTTCCCCGCTGATCGCCTCTGATCAGGGCCTGACATTTGCCGGCGCTCCCTTGGAGGCCTTTGAGGCCATCGCGTCAATGATTTCGGGAGGGACAGTGGTCTTCAAAAGCTCTTTCATTTTGGCCGCATCGGCGGCCGCGTACCCGGAATCGTCATTGTCGAAATAGCAATAGATGTCTTTTCCCGATGAGGCCCAGGAAGATATCTGTTTCGACCATGCCGAAAGCACCCCGTCGCTGTACTTGCCCTGATTGGGCGCCTTGGACCCGAGAAGCCTGACGTAAGCGAAATCCGCCGTGATCACCAGGGGCGAGGTCCGGCTTGCCACCTGATATATCCCGAATGCGGCGTTGTGCCTGGCGAGAGTTTCGTAGGTGGTCTTGTTAAACCAGCTCGAATCCCGGAACTCAAATGCATAACGGTAGCCGCCGGGCAAGGCCTTCAGAAAAGAATCCAGCCTTTCAACGTTGAAGCGCCACTGGGGGGGCAGCTGGAACAGTATCGGCCCGAGCTTGTCCCCGAGCAGTTCCACCCTCTTGAAAAAGGGTGAAAGTATCTGCCTGGCGTCCTTGAGCTTCTTAATATGTGTAATGTACCTGCTGGCCTTCATTGAAAACAGGAACGAATCGGGCACCCCGCTTCGCCACTGGGTCAGCGTCTTTTCCTGCGGCATCTGGTAAAACGAGGTGTTTATTTCCAGGGTGTCGAAGCGCTCCGCGTAATAGTCCAGGTAATTGTTTCTCGGCAGCGATTCAGGGTAGAACGGCCCCTTCCAGTGGTCGTAATGCCAGCCTGACGTGCCTACCAGAATATTTTTCATGTTAAAAAACCTTTTCTTTAAATAGTTGAAGGCCAGAGGTCTCTTATTTCCTGGGGCAGCGTCATTTTGATATCCGTCACCTCACCCCTGGAAATCCTCTTGGCCAATATCGCAAACACTCCCCTTGCCACCCGTTCCGGATCGAGCTCCGGGTCATCGGGCAAGCCTTCCGCCAGATAGTCCAGGAACTCCTGCTTTGTGTGGAGCTTTTTGGGCTTGTTTGCAGGGCTCCACCCCTCGTAGTAGAAGCCGCGGACAAGCATGGGGAGCTCAGAGGCAAGCTGCGAGGCCTCTTCGGCAGTCAGCCTGTCCCGCAGCGCATGGAGCGCCGCCCGCATGGCCAGGTATGATTTGTGGATATCCTCCCAGCCCTCCTCATCCATCAGGTCCTTGAGCCAGACATTGGTCTTCTGAACCGTCGTATCAAATGTTTCCATTTAACCTCATGCTTCCGTTGTTCGGAAACTTTCCTCCCTTTGTTTTTAAAAAAGCGGAGTATTGCAACTCCGCGCGGATACACATTTACCTCGATCCTCTGCGCCCCAGGCGCCTTTCATGCCCCGGCTTTTCGGAATACTCGCTGCTGCCGCAAGGGCAGGGCGGCAGGGTGGCGCCCCGGATTATGCGCAGGGAATAATCGCAACCCCTGCAATAATATGTTGTGGTCTTCTTTACCTTTTCACCTGCCTTGGGCGACATCTTGCCGGGCCTATTTAAGGCTTTCGAATATCTGGCGGTTCAGGACCCTCGCGGCATTCTCGTCGCCCAGCTTCCCCACCCGTATATCGGCCTTTGTGGAATTTGTACCCAGGGGAGTCAGTTTAATTGTCACTGGAGCGCCGTCGGAAGTGCGCGTCCCGAGGATCTCGGCCTGGGTCGAGTCCATGCGCGTATCTGTGATCTGTATCTGCGACTGCTGCATTGCATTCTGGGAAGCCTTCACGGCCTGCTTCAGCCCCACAGGATATGTGGTTTCAAGGTTTCCCTGGGCGTATTTCGTCCCTGCCGCCCCCGCCGCCAGACCCGCTCCCGCTCCGATCAGAAAGCCGCACCCCTGCAGGGCTAAAGCCAGGCACAACATTGAGAATACGCAGACCTTGAGTGCTTTCATCACGAATCTCCTTTTTCCCACTCGAGATTTCAGCCGCCTCTTATTTATCCTAAATAGCGCCGGGCCGGAATCGAGCCACTCCTTATTTTGACTGTTCGTATGGCTGAATTAATATTCAGGGAATGGATGAAAGTAGCGGGCGAGGACGGGTTCAGGCAGAGTGGCAAGAGATTCTTGCCGCTGCAGGGGCGTAATGCAATACGCCTCCACGAATGGCCGGAAAAAGATCACGGGCCTGCGGTCTTTTCAGATGCCTTGAACAATACAGATGGCTTTCGCCTGCAATACTTAATATTTTGAGCGATTCGGTTTGCAGCGCAACGCAGCAGGTGAATGTTTTTCAACAGCCTAAACTTTCGCCTGCATTTTGCTCATCCTGTCCAGACACTTTCCCATATCAATTCCGCGTCCGATAACCGGCTTCCAGATGTCGCCTTTTTCCTTTATGCGCCCGGCCATGTTGCGGATGTGGAACATGCGCGGGTCGAGCGATTCATTCACCTCATCCCAATCGAGGGGCGCCGATGCCGTCGCACCCTTGTGGGGCCTGAGACAGTACGCGGCCGCCATGGTCTGGCCGCGGCGGTTCTGCAGGAAATCCAGATATACTTTCCGGGCCCGCCGGCTGGGCATCCGCTCGAGACTCGTGGTTTTGGGGATCCGGGCGTGCACCATTGTGTTTATGAGCTGGGCAAACTGCTGGACCTGGATGGTGGAGTATTTTGCATTGACCGGAATGAAAATATGAAGGCCGGTCGCGCCAGATGTTTTTATATAGCCCTTTGCCCCCGCTTCCTCCAGGACGTCGCGGGTAACCAGGGCAGCCTCGACCACATAACGGAAATCAATGTCGAGGGGATCAAGGTCCAGGACTACATAATCGGGATTATCCGGGTTCCGGTAACGGGAGTTCCAGGGGTTGACCTCGATACAGCCCCAGTTCGCCATGTACACCAGAGTGGCCTCGTCCTGGCACAGCATGAACTCGATCTCCTTGTCCTCAGATTCGGAGCGCACCTCCACGGTTTTTATCCAGTCCGGGATGACTTCCCCGACGTCCTTCTGAAAGAAGCTCTCCCCCTCTATGCCGTTGGGGTTGCGGCGCAGCGACTCCGGCCGGTCGCGCAGATGCGGCAGGATAGTCGGCGCAATGGAACGGTAATAATCGATGAGGTCGCCTTTTGTATAGCCCTCCTCCGGCCAGAATACCTTGTCCAGGTTTGTCACTTCGAGCCGCCGGCCGCCCACTTCGATCATTTTTTTTTCATTCCCGATAATCTTGAAGCGCGATCGCTTTATCTCGGGCGCCGCCTCTTCGGCGGGCTTCGGCAGCTCCCGGCGGACTTCGCGGGCTTTCTTGTCTTCCCTGAGGCCCATGAAGACCGGATGACGCAGGAGTCCCTCGTTGGTCCACTCCGTGAAGCGGACCTCACACACCAGTTCCGGACGGATCCATGTCACCTCGGTATGCCCTTTCGGCGCCACCTTGAAAGGCGATTTGGCTGTCCTCAGGGGGTCCATGCGGGCGCGCATCTCCCGGAGCCCCTCGTTTGTGAAGCCTCCCCCGGTGTGCCCGATGTACACGAGATCGCCGTCCTCGTATACACCGAGCAGCAGCGCCCCGAAAAACTTCCGGCCTCCCCGCGGCTCGGTGAAGCCGCCGATCACGGCCTCCTGCTGCTGTGCCGTTTTGACCTTCAGCCACTCGCGGCTGCGGACGCCCGGCCGGTAAGGGCTTGCGCCGTCCTTGGCCACGATCCCCTCGATGTTGTTCTCCGCGACGGCGTTGAACAGCGATATGCCGTTATTCTCTATGTGCTCGCTCAGCCTTATATGCGGGAGCGGCGGCCCCATCGGACCCATGTCATCATGGGGGAGCACCTGCGATAGGATCGCCTTGCGCCGGCGCAGGGGGAAACCCATCAGGTTATGGCCGCGGAAATGGAGGATGTCGAAAACATAATAGACGAGATTGCCCTGGCCCGTGTTCATATAGTTCTGGAGCAGCTGAAAATCGGCGCGCCCCTTTTCATCGACGATGACCACCTCGCCGTCGAGCAGGGCGTTAAAGGGTAGCTGCCTCAGGGATTCGGCGATGGGGGCAAACCGCTGGTTGAGGAGCTTGCCGTTGCGGGACAGGAGACGGACCTGGCCCCCATGCAATTCCGCGAGGACCCGGTAGCCGTCCCACTTGATCTCGAAGAGCCATCCCGCCCTGTCAAACGGCTCTTCGACAAGGGTGGCCAGCATGGGCCTTATCTCTCCGGGCATGGCTTCCCTGGGAGCGCCGTGCAGGTCAATGTTGCGGGGGGCCTTCACGGAATGGGCCGCGACGTTTCCCTCCGCGATTTCCTCCATTGTCCTGCCCGTCTCCGCTGATCGGTCGTTGTCCTCCGGCCCGGATTTATCAGGCCCAGAGAACTCGTCGTGCTTCTTGATCATGAGCCAGCTGTTGTCGCCTGCCCTCTTGATCTTGACCAGCGCGAATTCTCCCTTGAGATGTTTTCCCTCGAGGACGATGCTGATATGCCCCTTTTCGAGGCCCTGCCTGAGTTCCTCCTCGCTCTCCGTGCGGTCTTCGTGGTGGGCTGCGTGATAGGACCCCTCGTCCCAGATCATCACTGTCCCGGCGCCGTAATTGCCCTTCGGTATGATCCCCTCAAAGCCGCCGTAGTCCAACGGATGGTCCTCAACCATCATCGCGAGGCGCTTCTCATCGGGATCGAGAGTGGGCCTTTTGGGAATGGCCCAACTCTTCAGGACGCCGTCAAGCTCCAGGCGCAGGTCGTAATGCAGGTGGGAAGCGCTGTGCTTGTGGACAACAAAGGAGAGGGGCTTTTCCGCGGTAATCTTTGCCCCTGCTTTCGTTTTGGCCTTACGGCCGGAAGGCTCGGGCGTTTTTTTGAAATCCCTTTTTTCCCGGTATTTATCCAGTGACATCACAACTAACCTTTTTAATATCAGAACGGAATGGGCATGACTAAAAAGCAGCACGCTGTCAAAAAGGCCGGGCTACAGAGACGCAAGGCGCAAAACCGGATCGCGAGCGTATATTTTAATAGATGAGCGATACGGTCTTGAAGCGCAACGCTGCATATGAGCTTTTTGCAGCAGCCTAGGCCGCCGTCCTTTTCTTTTTGGCATGCTCCAGGCTTTGCCTCAGCTTGGACATGAGGTCCGGCACTGCCGTAGGCTGGGGGGCTTCACCCGCCGCCTCCGGTACCTTGCCCTGGGCTTTTTCATTGATGACGCGCATGAGTTCTTCCGTGTAGGTGTCGTGGTACTGCTCAGGCTTGAAGTCGGCCGAGAGCTGGTCGATCAGCTTGATTGCAATGTCCAGCTCCTTCTTGGTCGCCTCCGCGCTGCCGGGCACGTCCAGGTCGGCGGGTTGGACTATCTCTTCGTAATACCGCATCTGATACAGTACGAGGAGGTTTCCCTCCGGTCGCACCGCGCAAAGGTGCTCGCGCGTCCTGAGGACATAATTGGCGATACCGACTTTTCCCGTTTTCTTGAGGCCTTCGCAGAGCAGGGCGTAAGCTTTTTTTGATTCCCGGGTCGGCTCGAGGTAGTAAGGCTTCTCCATGAACTTCGGGTCGATCTGTGCGGCTTCGACAAAATCAAGGATGTCGATAGTCTGCGTCTTGCGGACGTTGGCCTTCTTGAAATCCTCGTCCTGAAGGATGACGTAGTCTCCCTTCTGGTACTCGTAGCCCTTGACGAGGTCTTTGAACGAAACCTCCTCGCCCTCCGCCTTGCACACCCGGGCGTACCGGATCGGGCTCAGGTCTTTCTTGTGCAGCAGGTCGAAGTCCGGCCTGGTGTCCCGCACCGCCGTGTAGAGCTTCACCGGGATGTTGATCAGTCCGAAGCTGATCGCCCCCGACCATATAGACCTCATGGGTTCTCTCCGCCTTTCAGTTAGATGTTTTAAATATTCTGCTTAAAAGACCGGACAGCCGCAATCGGGCTTTTCCTGATGGAAACCGGACCGTTCCGATAAACAAATCCCCCCTGGGGGGGGAGAAAGAGAGCGGCCGGTTTTTTAAAAGGGCCATATGCAAGGCGCGCAAAAACCGGATCGCGAGGGCGTATATGAAATACGTCGAGCGATACGGTTTGAAGCGCAACGCAGCAGATGGGTTTTTTTAAAAAGCCGGATGGTGGAGGAAGGACCCGTGACCCTTATCCGTTTGCCAGCCGGACGGCGGTCTCCGCGGCCCGAGGGCCGGACCCCGTACCGGCAAAGGGAACAAGAGATGAGGGAAGTTGCGGGCCTTCCTCCATTATAATGACTGTTTATGATCAGCGGCTCTGCTGCTGAGTCTGTCCCGAGGGCTGTTGCTGCTGCATACCCTCGCCCTGCGGCTGAACTTTGGCTTTGTATTGGGTCTTCAGTTGGGCATACTGGGCGCCGAGCTGGCGTGCCTGGTCCTTGCTTATGACCCTCTTTCCTTCTTTGAAGAGATTGTCCTCCTCATTATTAACATGCATTGTGAGCAGCTGATTGAGCTCGTTTGTGTATGCCGCCCACCTGGTCCTGTCCCCCTGGGATTGGACCAGCTTATTTAAAACCTGCTTGGCTAACTGGTGCTCATTTTCAGACTGGATGGCCATAGCGCTGGTGGACTGGTTTTTCTGCAGGACGGGGTAGATATTTTGCTCTTCAAATTGCATGTGGGCCGCGAGCTGCTGCTGGAGCTGGTTCAAGAGCTTCGGGTCCGCCGTGTCTCTCATCTGACCCAGAGTTTTCTTCACCTGGCCGTGGTCGTCCTTGAGCATATCCCAGATTTCCTCCTGCTTGGCCAATGCCGCGCCGGTGCAGACGCCTACAAAGAAAACGGCGCCCGCCAAAATCGCTGCAATACGCATTTTTGTGCGCATAAATTCCTCCTTTTTCTATTTGGATTTGCCCAGCTGCTTTTCCTTTTCCTGCTGGTATTTCTGGCCGATTTCCCTGGCCTGATCGCTGCTGATAACTTTTTTTGCCGCCTTGAAGAGGTTCCTTTCCTCTTCCTGGACATGATGGTCGATGAGTTCCTTCAGCACCGTCAGCTTGGCGTGCCATCTTTCGTCATCGGGAGACATCTTCATCAGTTCATTGAGCGTCAGCTTGGCGACGTGGTGTTCCTCATAGGCCTCGAACGCATCCTCTTTACTCTCCTCGCTCTTGGTCAAGAGGGGATACAACAGCTTTTCCTCGCCCGAAAGGTGGATCGAGAGATGCTGCTGGATGTCTTTCAGCAGCATATCCGGTTTTCCGGACTTCTTGCCTTCCAGCTGCTTGTCAATCATGTCCTGGACTTCGTCAT
Organism: uncultured Syntrophaceae bacterium; assembly: GCA_964556675.1. Taxonomy (GTDB): domain Bacteria; phylum Desulfobacterota; class Syntrophia; order Syntrophales; family UBA4778; genus JBDKTK01. The sequence continues at coordinate 5,450 of CAZKYN010000019.1, read as the reverse complement.
GCTCTTGCCTGAGTATCTGGTAAATATCCATGCTTTCAAAGCTCCTTTCGTTATTGTTCCGGCTAAAGTCAAGTCGTTACGAACCTGCCGCCGTCAGCATGCAAAATCTGCCCTGTCATGTACGAGGCATCTTCCGAAGCAAGGAAGACAAAGCACGGCGCGACCTCGTTGGGCTCTCCGGGACGTTCCATGGGCGTATCGGATCCGAATTTCTCGACGTGCTCGGGGGAGAAAGTCGCCGGTATCAGGGGTGTCCAGATCGGGCCGGGGGCGACCCCGTTGACCCTTATCCCTTTTTTCACGAGTGATTTGGACAACGACCTGATGAATGAGACTATGGCGCCCTTTGTTGATGAATAGTCGATCAGGGTCTTGTTTCCCTCATAGGCCGTAATAGAAGCAGTGCCCAGGATAGAGCCGCCCGGCTTCATGTGCTTCAGGGCCGCCTTCGCCATAAAGAAGTGTCCGAATATATTTGTGCGGAAAGTCCTTTCAAGCTGTTCGGCGTTAATTTCCTCAAGGCTCTCCCTCTCGTGCTGCTCGGCTGCATTGTTGACGAGGATGTCGAGCCGGCCGAATTCGCGTACGGCGGAATCCACGGCCCTGATACAGAAGCTCTCGTCGCCGATGTCGCCTTTCACCAGGTGGCAGCGACGGCCTTTTTCCTCCACCAGCTTTTTCGTCTCCTGCGCGTCATTGTCTTCCGCCAGGTAAACGACGCAGACATCGGCGCCCTCGTTGGCGAAGGCAACTGCCACCGCCCGCCCTATGCCGCTGTCCCCGCCGGTGATGATCGCCGCCTTGTCCAGGAGCCTGCCGCTCCCCGCAAACCGCGGCTGTGTCTGCGGCCTGGGCCGCATTTCCCCCTGCCTACCGGGCTGCGACTGTTTCTGTGCGGGCTTCGTCTCTTTCGGCGACATTCCGGCCTCCCTGTAATTGCATATATTTTGATGGATTCGCGGGAAGGCCCGCCATCGAGGATATCCTGATTTTGTCCGGCGAATATGCTGAAAATGTATTCAGGAGGTGATCTTTCCGTCTTTTTCGCTACCGATTCCGAACCCTTCGACACCCCGGATAAGAGAGGCCTCTTCTGTATGTCTGTATGTCATTTGAGCAAAGCGGAGGACCTTTCTTTTTCAAGATAGATTCTTCAATCGCTTCGCTCTTTACGGAATGACAAAAAAGTGTTCAGGATATTCAGATCCCCATTTAAGAGGGGCGCCATAAGCCTTTCTTTTCCCTTTTTACTTTCAACCTGGATATGGCAAGATAAGTTCAAAATTCACACCGGAAAGGAAATCTGATGAGGCGAAAAGCTCTCTTGTGTGCAATCGTCCTGCTCTCAATGTGGGCCGCGCAGATAAGCCATGCAGCGGCTGCCGACAGGGAAAAACCTGCCGAATACATCCTGGACAACGGCCTGAAAGTCATCCTCCTGGAGAACCACAAGGCCCCGGTCGTGACGTTTCAGGTTTGGCACAGGGTGGGATCCCGCAACGAGACATGGCGAAAAACGGGCCTGAGCCACCTGCTCGAGCACATGATGTTCAAGGGCACCCCCACGGTGAGCGGGCAGGACTTCAGCAGGATAGTCCAGGAGAACGGCGGCAATTACAACGCCTTCACCTCAAGCGATTACACTGCCTACTTTGAAACCATGAGCGCGGACCGGATCGGAGTCGCTATAAAGCTCGAAGCCGACCGGATGCGCAATCTCGTGCTCAGGGATGAGGACTTCCACACGGAGCGGATGGTGGTCATGGAAGAGCGCCGGCAAAGGACGGAAGACAACCCCAAGGCCTACCTGGTCGAACAGCTCCATGCCGCGGCTTTCGTCGAGCAGCCGTACCATTGGCCGATTATAGGATGGATGGACGACCTCAAGAGGCTGAAGCTCGAAGACCTCCGCACATATTACGAACGTTATTACAGCCCCGCCAACTCGTTCCTGGTTGTCGTGGGCGATTTTAACAAAGAAAAAATGCTGCCCGCGGTCAAGGCGGCATTCGGATCGTACCCCGCGGGAGAGGCCACCCCGAGGACTCAGTTTTCGGACCCGCCCCAGTCAGGCGAGCGAAGGATATACGTCAAGCGGGAGGCCCGGCTGCCGGCAGTCATACAGGCCTACAAGGTCCCGAATATCAGGGACCCCGACAGCTATGTCCTGGACCTGATCGAAGGCATCCTTTCCACCGGGAAGAGCTCGAGGCTGTACCGGAAACTGATCAGGGAGGAAAAGATCGCGCTGACGGTGGACGCCGCCAACCCCCTGCTATCCGTCGATCCCGACCTTTTCATGATCTCCGCGGAATGCCTGCCCGGCCGCACGACTCAAGAGGCTGAAAAGGCCATAGACGCCGAAATCGCCCGGCTTCAATCCGAGCCGCTGGGAGAGCGCGAGCTCGCAAAAGCCAAAAACCAGATCGAGGCTGCCTTCGTATTTTCCCAGGACTCCCTCTTTTCCCAGGCAATGCTGCTGGCTCGCTACGAGGTGGCCCTCGACTGGCGGCTTCTCGACAAGTATGTCCCCTCTATCCGCAAGGTGACTGCGGAAGACATCATGCGGGTGGCAAAGAAATATTTCACCCCCGAGACCAGGACGACCGCCGTGCTCGTTCCGTCCCCCGTGCCGGAATCCAAGGCGCCCGCCCTGCCCGGTCTGATAGAAGAACCCCTGAAAAAAGGCCCCGTGAGGTAAAGGAAGGAGCAATATGCCGCGAATACACAAACTGTCTGCCATATTCATTTTAGTGCTGCTGGCCATTCCGGCGGCGTCCCCGGCCCTGCCCCCGATCGAGAGGTCGGTGCTGCCCAACGGACTTACCCTTGTCGTCTGCGAGGACCACTCGCTGCCCTCGGTGACTATGCAGGTCCTGGTAGAGGCAGGATCCCGCCGCGATCCACGCGACCTGGGCGGCCTGGCCTATATCACCGCCAAGTCCGTCCTGATGGGGACGCCGGGGCGGGACGTGACAGCCATCCAGGAGGAACTGGATTTCCTGGGGGCCTCGCTGGAAAGTTCCGCTTCCGAGGATTACGCCACTTTCGGCCTGAAGATACTCAAGAAAGACGCTGTGCGCGGCTTCGAGCTGCTGTTTTCGCAGCTCACCCGGCCGTCATTCCCTTCCGCCGAGATCGAGCGGGAGCGGCAGCGCATCATAGGGGCGATCCAGTCCGAGGAGGATGAGCCACTTGCCGTGGCGGAAAAGGCATTCCAGCGGACCCTTTATCTGGATTTCGCCTACGGCCATCCCTCCGAGGGCACGCAGGAGTCGGTAAAGAAAATTAAAAAAGGCGACATCCGGAAGTTTTTCAGAACCTTTTATCACCCCAACAACTCCCTGCTCGTGATCGTGGGCGACATCACGGCCGCCGAGGTAAGGCAGCTCATCACCCCGGCCCTGCTGAAATGGGAGAGGCAGGAGATCCCGAAAGAAGACTTCCGCACCGGCTTTTCCGGCCGCAAGACAGTGGAGATCGAACGGAACACCGCCCAGGCGAGCATCATCCTGGGCAACGGCGGCGTGAGCCGGGAGAACCCGGACTACTATGCCCTGACCGTGATGAATTACATCCTGGGGGGAGGGGGCTTCGGATCGAGGATGTTCGACGAGGTAAGGGTCAAGAGGGGACTGGCCTATTCTGTCGACAGCGTCTTCATCCCGGCCAAGAAAGAGGGATCGTTCCAGGTCTTTCTCCAGACCCAGAACTCCAGCGCATATCAATCGGTCGACCTCGTCCTGAAAGAAATAGAGCGGATCCGGGAAAACCCGGTGAGCGAGGCGGAGCTGCAGCGGGCCAAATCATATCTTGTCGGCAGCTTCCCCATGCGGCTCGACACCCAGTCCAAGCTCTCCCGCTTCCTCACGCAGGTCGAGTATTTCCGGCTGGGGCTGGACTACCCGGAGAGGTACCCGTCCATCATCAATTCCATTACCCGGGATGATGTCCTGCGCGTCTCCCGCAAGTACCTGGACCCGAAAAATTACGTCCTCGTGATCGTGGGGAATGTGAAGAAAGAGGGCGCCGCAGAGAAATAATATTTATCTCTGAGCCCTTTACGGCCTTGCGGGGGCGGGTCCAATCCAAGACCAGCCCGCATGGTTTTCGATCAAAACAGGCGGCTTAAATCCGCCCGAACAGTCTAAAAATTATCCCGGGCAGCCATTTATCATTGAGCCTGAAACTCGGGACGGTTCTATAAAAGGAGATATCCCCATGGCTATCCTCAAACGTTTGGCGCTATTCGCATTGGGATTCGGGATGGCATATGCACGCAATCTAAGTTCACCGCAAAAAAAAGGTCCGGTCTATGTCTCTCCATCTTATCCCGTCAAAAGAGGCCGGGCGCCGGGAATGAAAGCACAGCTGCTGAGCGGCAGCGGCGAGGCCAGGGAGTACGCCGTCATCTTCGGCGACGGTGATGAGGCCTTTTCCGGCCTGCTGGATTTTGCGGACCGGCACGGGATCACCGCCGCGCACTTCACAGCGATTGGGGCCTTGCGGAAAGCAACGCTGGCCTGGTTCGACCCGCAGAAGAAAATGTATAAAAAAATACCCATCGAAGAACAATCGGAGGTGCTGTCCATGGTCGGGGACATAGCCGAGTACAAGGGCAGGCCCGCCGTGCATGCGCACATGGTGGCGGGGCTTTCCGACGGGACCACGCGCGGAGGCCATGTCATCGAAGCGCAGGTGTTTCCGACACTGGAAGTCATGGTGACGGTCGACTCCCGCTCGATGCACAAGCGGCTGACCGATATGGACCTGGCACTGATCTGGCCGGAGGAGGAATAGGTTCACAAAAGATATTCAGAAAACTTTTCTTGATGCCTGATTTGTAATCGATTTCTCATGAATTCGGGTATACCCCCGACTCCCCCTGCAGTCGTTTATAGACCTCGGAAGATAGCCAGTAAGTAACCACCTTCTGAAATGCCCGGTCGTTCATGAACCGGGCAAAGATTTCTTCATTCTGGTCCATTCGCTCTACAAATAATGTTTCCAGGACGTTTTTGAAGACAAGCTCGAATTTATCTCCGGGGTTCGAAGCTTTTAGGCGGCTTCTCGCCGGGTTTCAGGCACTTCCATATTGTATATTGGGGATCATCCGCAATATATGCACCAACTATCATCTTGTTTCCTTTTTCATCACGGGTGAGACAGAAGTCAGAAAGAAATTTGCGTTCAAAAAAACCCTCTTTTGATCTTGAAGTAACTCCAATAAATACGCGGTAAGGCGTGTCCATCAGAAATGGTGTTTGCTGGCTATTGCCAAATGAATACGGCCTCTTTCGTATCACTTCGTCTTGCGGATAGGAGAAAAAGGGCAGGCCGTTGCGCACCGTAACAATTGCCTCTGCATCCCATAGGCGCGAGGCATAGACATTTACAGGACAGAATACAATCAGGATTAAAAAATGAATCCGTAGCGGAAAAATCTGGAC
>CAZKYN010000018.1:0-22678 GCA_964556675.1 uncultured Syntrophaceae bacterium | reverse complement strand
GTAAGGTTAAAACAATCGGAAGGCATCCGAAAAGGCCATCGGATTCCATCCTATGGTTATGGGCGATGTTATAAAGATTAAGGGGGGTGTTGGTTTTTACCGGCTCATAGCCAGGTCGTGCTCTTTCCAGCTCCTTCCCTGATAGATGAACGGATGGAGTTTGAATTCCTTGACCCGCTTGCTGATGTTTTTGAAAGTCAGGTGGATGGTGGCAGATTCATTATGGCCCAGAGTCAACCCTTCTCTTCCCGCGGCCTGGGCGGTAACCGTTTTGGAATTTTTGACGAAGTTCACGGTGTTCACTTCGTGGGTCGCCCCGCCGGCGTCCGTGACCTTCGATTTCGGCCAGCGGAAGGCGTCATCGTACAGGGCGATGCTCTTAGCGGCATTTGATTTGTTGCTGGCCCTGACGGTGTAGGTGATCTGGTTGCGAGACGCCTTTACTCCCGTCAGGGTGAAAGAGATCCCGTCGGCGCCGGCCGAAGCCGGGCGGAAGCTCTCCTTTTTGGGTTCGGCTTTGGCCTCAGCTTTTTTTGCGGGCTTCGCTGCCGCTGTTTCTACAACCTCTTTTTTCTCCGCCGCCGTTTCTGTTTTGGAACCGGCCCGGTCGACGGCTTCCGATCCGGTCTCCGCTGCCGCCCGCTTCGACGCTTTTTCTGATTTTGAAGCCTTCTCCTCGATAGCGGTTTTCCGCCCGTCTACAGGACGGTCCGGCGCATTGCCTTTGGGAATGAAGACGAGGGCTGCCGCGGCAATGACAACGGCCGCAATCGCCCCCCCGGCCAGCAGCATCTTTTTCTTCGGACCTGTTTCGGCAACCGGACCCTGGGCCGGGCCGGGAGCGGCTGCGGGCGAGCTTTCAATGCCTGCCTGCGCCGGCTGGTGTGGCGGGGCCGGCGCAGCCTGAAGGTTCTCCACCACCATATTTACAGGGAGCTTGTGCTGTCCATGAAGGGACTGCGCCCCCGTCTCGGAGCGGCCGACGGAATAGATGTCATGCTCGCGGATGTGCTTGTCGGCCCGCGCGCCCTGGTATTCAAACAGCTTGGCGTATTCCTGCGACAGACACGAGACGATTTCGTAATAGGAACGGGAGACCAGCAGCTGTCCGGGCTCCGCGAAACTCATGATGCGCTGGGCGACGTTGATGCCGTCGCCGATCAGGTTAGGCTGGTTGTTGATGTCCTTGAGGAGCTTGACAGGCCCGAGGTTGATTCCGATGCGGACCCGCAGGTCGAGACCGATTTCATCAATGCGTTCCGCGAGATCATCGCGGAAGCTCATGGCAACGAACAGCGCGTCCTCCGGGTCGCCAAGGAAGCTGATGGCCGCACCGTCCCCGGTGTCCAGGATGATGCGGTCGTTTATCGAGATGTCTTTGATGGCATCGGTGAGAAGGGAATTGAACCGCTCTTTGACGGCGATTTGTTCGTTGACCGGTTTTTTCGAGTATTCGACAATGTCTATGTAAACAACACTGCAGATGAACGTCCGGTTGGGCCGGAACCTCGCATCCTGCGGCTTGGTATCAGACTGATTCATTGCGAGCGGGCGCCTCGATTCAGGATCGCTGTTTATTCAAGTTGCAATTTCGGGGTTGATGAAGAGAAATATTCAGAAACTTGGCAGGATGTCAAGATAAAACGGCCCGCACCATGCGAGCGCTTTGATTCAGGGGTAATGAAAAGCAGGGCCTCGCGCCGGCCCTGCTTCCGATTCGAAAAACCGATATGTGTGCTTACTGCGTTTTTGCCGCCCCGCTCACTCCCCGGACAGCTTGTCCTTCAGCCCCGAGACCTCCTGTTCGACATCGGCCTGTTTGGGGACCTTCCCATCCGGCGTCAGGATATCAATGATGCGGGGCAGCACGGCAGCCAGGCCGCGGGAGACGTCCTCGCTCGACATGCCCAGGTTTTCGGCATACTGCCGGATCTTATCGCTGCCGATAGTGTTTTCCACCTGGTCCGCCGTTACCGGCTGGTTTTGACCCGTGCCGATCCAGGACGAGACGGCCTCCCCCAGGCCCCCGTCTTTAAAACGCCGGGCAAGGCCCTCCAAACCGCCTGATTCCCGGTCGGCGATCAGGTCAGCTGCCATGCCCATGAGCTTGCCCCGTTTCTCCGCGCTTCCCAGGAAATCGCCGATGCCTTTCGTCACGCTGTCAAAAAATCCCATGACTGTCCCTCCGGTCCTTTTTCATTTGACGCTGATGTTGTCTTTTATCTTGTTGTAAATGCCCTGTTTAATGCCTTTTACCTTCATGACGTCTTCGGGAGCCTTATAGGGCCGACCGTCTATGATGCCCTGGGCCCTGGAGGGCCCTATTCCCGGCAGGGCTTCCAGTTGCTCTTTGGATGCGGTGTTGATGTTTATTTTCTCTCCGGGTTTCAGAGCGGAGGACTTCCCGGCGGCTGCTTTGCCGGATGCGGGCGCCTTGGCCGCAGGCGTTTTCGTTGACGCTGAAGGAGCAGCGGGGGCGGCGCCGACGGTAACCATCGGTTTTAATTTATCCAGTGATCCCTTGGACAGCCCGGCTTTCGACAGTTCGTCGACGCTCTTGTAAGGCCGGTTGGCAATTATTTTCTTTGCCGTCGCCGGTCCCACCCCGGGCAGCGACTCAAGCTCTTTCTGTGAGGCGCTGTTCAGGTCGACAGTTTTTGACTGGCCTTTCATCTGCGCCCAGCCGACGCCCCGGCCTGCTGAAATGGAAAGGATAAATGCAAGGCCTGCAAGAATGCAGATCATACCCGAAATTCTTCTCATCTGTTTTGCCATATCAAACCTCCTCAAGGAATTTTCCTGACCGCTGAAGCGGAGAGGTTTCGCTCATTCTTTTCGTACGAGCACAGGCGAGTGCAGTTGAGAAGAGGGGTGCGTTTACCGTGACTTTTCAGGCCTGAGATAAGGGTTCAATTGAAGAGTTAAATTTAAAGTACTATACGGCCGGCTAATGTCAAGTTAAAGAATTCCCGGAACGGCAGGGGGGAATATCGGCCTGGCCGGAGCCTTCAAACAATTCCCGCCGTTTGATGAAATGTAATCGGCAGAGTTAAAAGTGGAAGGTCTAAATCAGTCTTTGCCCCAAAGGAATTCCTGATTGAAGTTTTATTGCCGTACTGGATTAAAAAGGCGCATAGGGCAAACCAAAGGCCTCCGCCACAGCCCCGTATGTCAGCTTTCCATCAAACGTGTTGACACCCCTGGCAAGCGCCGGATCGCGTCTCGCCGCTTCAAGCCCGGATTTCGCAAGCCTCGAGACGTAAGGCAGGGTCATGTTCGTCAGGGCGTAGGTGCTTGTGTGCGGGACGGCGCCGGGCATGTTGGTGACACCGTAATGGATGACGCCGTCTACGAGGTAAACGGGCTTGGAATGCGTGGTCGGGTGGATGGTTTCGATACAGGCCCCCTGGTCGACCGAAACGTCGACAACCACGCTGCCGGGCTGCATCGTCGCGACCATCTCGCGGGTCACAAGCCTCGGGGCCCTGGCGCCTTTCAGCAGGACGCCGCCGATCAGCAGGTCGGCTGTCTTCACCATTTCCGCAATGTTGAGTTGATTGGAGCTCAATGTCGAAAAGCGGTCGTGGAGGACCTCCTCAAGATAATAGAGCCGGTCTATGTTCTGATCGAGGACAGTGACCTGAGCCCCCATCCCGAGAGCGACTTTCGCGGCATTGCTCCCCACCGCTCCCCCTCCCAGGATCACCACGTGCGCGGGCAGTACGCCGGGGACTCCCCCCATAAGCTTCCCTTTCCCGCCGTTCGTCTTTTCGAGGTAATGGGCGCCGATCTGGACGGCCAGGCGGCCGGCCACCTCGCTCATGGGTTTCAGCAGCGGCAGTTCCCCGCCGGGCAGCTCGACTGTCTCATACGCGATGCCCGTCACGCCGCTTTTCATCATCTCGAGCGTGAGGCTGCGTTCGGCGGCAAGGTGCAGGAACGTGAAGAGGATCAGGTCACGGCGCAGGAACCCGAATTCGGACGCCTGCGGCTCCTTGATTTTCACGACCAGGTCGGTGGCCCAGCATTCGGCAGCACGGGGCGTGACCACGGCGCCGGCCTTCACGTAATCCGCATCGCTGAACCCGCTCCCCTCGCCGGCCGCTGCTTCGACGAGGACCGTGTGGCCTTCGGTTGCAAGCTGCCTGACTCCTCCGGGAGTGATCGCAACCCGGAACTCACGGTCCTTCACCTCGCGCGGGACCCCGATTTTCATGTGTTCACCTCTGTGCCGCCCTGCTTGGCGTCTTTAAACTATTTCGAAAGGTCCCGGGCCGCTCTGACAAGTCCGTCCAACAGATCGGCCATCTTTTCGAAATCGAGCGTTTCGATGGTATCTCTCGATGTATGGTAGTTCGGGTTGCGGTAGAACGCCGTGTCCGTGATCATGACCGCCTTGTAACCCATCCGCCAGAAAGAGCGGTGGTCCGAAAAATCCACACCCGGGACCATGCTCGAGGCGACAAGGGACTCGACCGGCAACCGGGACCCTGCCTCGAGGGAGCCTCTCACCTTCGCGACCAGGTCCTTCGAATCGTTGTTGCCGATAACCCCGATGAAATCGGGCGTTGTCGAAATCCCCTTACCCAGGAGCGGAAGAGGTATCGTCTGGCCGCCGGGCTTGTTGCTGAAATATCCGACCATCTCCAGGCAAACCATGCCCTTTATATCCGCTCCCGCTTCTTTCTGCTTTCGGGCATACACCTCGCTTCCCATGGAGCGGGTGGCGAAAGCGGGGCGCTCTTCCAGCGAGAAGAACACGAGCTTTATCGTCCTCGCGGGGGATGTCCCCTTCAGCAGGCGGCACATCTCCAGGAGGACGGCGACGGCGCTCGCGTTGTCGTCGGCGCCGGGGGTGCCCTCCACCGTATCGTAGTGGGCTCCCACAATTATGATCTCCCCGGGCGTTTTGGCTCCGGCAATCTCAGCCTCGATATTAAAGTACTGCCGGCCCTTGTAATTGAAAGCATGCAGGGCGGGGCTGCAACCCCATGCCCGCAGGTTTTCGACTATGTAATTCCTCGTCTTATCAAGCGCCTCGAAATCCTTGTGGCTCCTCGGCCCGATATCGACGGTAACAGCTTCGACGTGCCGGTACAGGTTGCGGGCGTATTCGGAAAGCTCACCCGGGGCGAGCGGGTGAGATTCGGAGGCCTGGTATCTCGTCCTGACCAGCGGATACAGGATTATGGCCGCCAGCACAGCTATTACCAGTATTATGGCTCCCAGGATTTTTGCCTTTCTGCTTGCCTTTTGGACAGTGATCCTCATTTGCGTATAAAAAAGTATCATAATTTCGCTTCGTCCGAAATCGTTTGTTGCAATAAGAAGGGTTGTTTTTGCCGTTCCTCCTGTGATAAAAATTCTCACTGCAATTCTTTATCTCAATAATTATGGAGGTTTTCAAATGGACTGGGGAATGGAAAACAGGATGTCGCAGCTGATCAGGGAGGACGGCCGGTGCTTCTTTCTGCCTATCGACCACGGCTACTTCCAGGGGCCGACCCGCTGCCTCGAGCAGCCCGGCAGGACGATAGCGCCTCTGCTGCCGCATTGCGACGCCCTGTTCGTGACAAGGGGGGTGCTGCGCGCGGCTGTTGACCCGATCGGGAGCAAGCCCGTGATCCTGAGGGTTTCCGGGGGGGCGAGCATCATCGGCGGCGACCTTGCCGACGAGGAGATCACGACATCTATCGAAGAGATCATCAGGCTCAATGCTGCGGCCGTGGGCGTTTCCATTTTCGTCGGGACGCAGTTCGAGCGGCAAAGCCTCAAGAACCTTTCCGATATGGTTAACCTCTGCGAGACTTACGGGATACCGGTCATGGCGGTGACGGCGGTCGGCAAGCAGATGGAGGAAAAACAGGAGGCCCGCTACCTGGCGCTGGCCTCCCGGATCGCCGCTGAGCTCGGAGCTCGGGTAGTTAAGACTTACTGGTGCAAGGGCTTCGACAAGGTCGTGAACGGTTGCCCCGTGCCTGTCGTCATGGCGGGAGGACCGAAATGCGACACGGAGCTCGAGGTGTTCGAGTTCGTGTACGACGGACTCTGCAGCGGGGCTGTCGGCGTGAACCTCGGCCGTAATGTCTGGCAGAACGAGTGCCCCGTCGGGATGGCGAAGGGCCTCAATCACGTCATCCACGGCAAGGGCAAGCCGAAAGAGGCTTTTGAAATATTCAGACAGGAAAAGAGCGGCAAAAAAGCAAAACGGGCGGGAAAGGCGAAACGGTAAACCCCATGAGGGTCGCAAGGTATTATAACAACAGCGACGTGCGGCTTGAGGAGATGCCCCGGCCGGCCATAGCCCCGGGCGAGATACTCGTTAAAGTGATCGCCAGCGGCATCTGCGGCAGCGACGTCATGGAATGGTACCGCATCAGGAAGGCGCCCATCGTGTTAGGGCATGAGATAGCCGGCGAGATCGCGGCCGTGGGGGAGGGGGTTGCGAATTACCTCCCGGGCGACCGGGTCTTCGTCTCCCATCACATCCCGTGCAACACCTGCCTTTACTGCCTCAAGGGGAACCACACGGCCTGCGAGACCCTGCATACCACGAACTACGATCCGGGCGGGTTCGCCGAATTCATCCGGGTGCCGCGCCTTAATGTCGACCGGGGCGTGTTCATCCTGCCTCCCGAAGTCTCGTTCGACCAGGGTGTGTTTATCGAACCGCTGGCGTGCGTTATCCGCGGGCAGAGGATCGCCCGGCTGCTGCCGGGACAATCCGTGCTGGTGCTGGGCAGCGGAATATCCGGGCTGCTTCACATCCGCGCAGCCCGGGCGCTCGGCGCGGGGCTCATCATGGCAACCGATGTTAATGAGTACCGGATGAGTGCTGCCAAAAGGTCCGGCGCCGACCATGTATTCGACGCTGTTGAAGATATCCCCGCGGCGGTCCGCAGGGTGAACGGAGGCCGGCCGGCCGACCTCGTTATCGTGTGTACGGGGGCGCTCTCCGCTTTCAGGCAGGCACTCAGGTGCGTCGATCGCGGGGGGGCCGTCCTGTGCTTTGCCACCACTGAGCCGGATGTCGAGCTTCCGGTGCCTCTCAATGAATTCTGGCGCAACGAGATAACCCTGCTGCCCTCGTACGGCAACAGTCCGCTGGACGCGATGATTGCTATCGAATTGCTGCGGACGCGCCGCATTGTCGTGGAAGACATGATCACGCACCGCCTGTCTCTTGCGGAAACGGGTTTGGGCTTCCAACTCGTGGCCGGGGCGGGAGAATCGATCAAGGTGGTAATAGAACCGCAAAGGTAAACATCACCTGGAGCTTGCCGAAAAAACGGTGACAGCTGTACCGTCGCTTCGACAGGCTCAATGACCGATAATTGGCAGAGGCGTATGGCAATACGCCCCTGATCTGATATGTCCCAAAAAGAAAAATTCTTCAGTCGCCGGCGCTCCTTCAGAATGACCACAAACGTCATCCTGAGCGCAGCGAAGGATCTGTTTTTATGAAGTTCGTAGACGAGGCGAAAATTTACGTCAAAGCCGGCGACGGCGGGAAGGGCATGGTCAGTTTCCGCAGGGAGAAGTACGTCCCGCGCGGCGGGCCCGATGGCGGCAATGGCGGAAAGGGCGGGGACGTCATCGTTCGGGCCTCCCTTAACCACCATACGCTTCTCGACCTCAGCTACAACCAGCACCATGTCGCCGAGCGGGGAGGCAGCGGCGGCGGGAACAACCGGACGGGCAGGAACGGCGAAGACATAGAAATACTGGTCCCGGTCGGGACGGTCATAACCGATTTCGAAACGGGCGAGACCCTTTGCGACCTTTCGGAAGCGGAGCAGTCCTGCGCAATAGCGAAAGGCGGGATAGGCGGAAAGGGAAACGCGCACTTCGCGACCTCGACACACCGAACGCCGCGTTTCGCCCAGGAGGGCATGCCGGGCGAGGAGAGGTGGGTCAAGCTGGAGGTAAAGCTGATCGCCGACGTCGGGCTTGTCGGCTTTCCGAATGCGGGCAAATCGACCTTCATCTCCCGGGTCTCGGCGGCGCGCCCCAAGATCGCCGATTATCCGTTCACAACCCTTTCCCCCGTGCTCGGCGTGGTGTCGCACAAGGAAAACAATTTCGTGATCGCCGACATACCGGGCCTGATAGAGGGCGCGCACGAAGGGCATGGACTCGGGACAAAATTCCTCAAACACATAGAGCGCACATACCTGCTTGTCCACCTGGTAGATATCTCCGGCCAGGTTGCCGGCGACAAGAGCCCCTGGAAGGACTACCAGGCGATCAACAGGGAACTGGGAAACTTCAGCCCCGCGCTCCTGGAAAAGCCGCAGCTCGTGGCACTAAACAAAATAGATCTTCCGGAGGCGAGGGCCCGGCTGAAAAAAGCGGTTGACATGTTTAAGAGAAAGGGAATAAAAATTTTCCCTGTCTCCGCGGCAACAGGAGAGGGGATACCGCAGCTGCTGGACGAAATCATCCGGCTGCTGAACGTCAGAAAGGCTGTAAAGGATAATGAGTGACACGCGCAAAGATGCGCTTTCGTGCATAAAGAAGATCCTCATCAAAGTGGGTTCAGGCGTCCTTACCCGGAAAGACGGCCTCGACATGGCCATAATCGAGCAGCTGGTCGAGGAAATCGCCGGGCTGCGCGGCAAGGGCTACCAGGTCGTGATCGTTACCTCGGGGGCCATCGCCTCGGGGCGGCACCGGCTCGGCCTAGGAAAGCTCAAGAGCATGCCGGAAAAGCAGGCTGCGGCGGCTATCGGCCAGGGCAGGCTCATGCGCGTCTACTCGAACCTGTTCGGGAAGCATAAGCTGTATGTCGCCCAGATACTTCTCACGATGAGCGACCTGATCGACCGCCGCCGCTTCATCAACGTGCGCAACACGCTTTCCAAGCTGCTCGAATGGGGCATTATCCCGATCGTCAACGAAAACGACACAGTTGCAGTCGACGAGATCAAATTCGGCGACAACGACCAGCTCGCCGCCATGATGGCGAACATCATGGAGACGAACCTTGTGATCAACCTTACCAACACCGAGGGCCTTTACGACCGCAACCCCTCGATCGGTAAAAGGGCGAAGCTCATCAAGCTCGTCGAACATATAACCCCTGAAATAGAAGGAGCCGCCACCGCGGAAGCGGACCCGGTCGGCATGGGCGGGATGAAGAGCAAGGTCCTGGCCGCCCGCAAAATAACCGCCTGCGGCATACCTTACATAATCGCCTCGGGAAAGAGGAAAGGCGTCCTGCAGGAGATCATGTCAGGCAAGGAGACTGGCACGCTGTTTCTACCAATCAAAAACAGCCTGAGCAGCCGGGAATACTGGATTGCCTTCACTCTGCGCTCGCGGGGCAAGCTCTACCTTGACGAGGGCGCAAAGAGCGCGATCATCAAAAAGGGTTGCAGTCTCCTGCCGTCGGGAATCGTCAAGGTCGAGGGCGAGTTCAAGATCGGCGACCCGGTGATATGTTTCGACATGGAGGGAAAGCTGCTCGCGAAGGGCCTGGTGAATTACAGCGCGAACGAGATCAGGAAGATCCAGGGGCTGAAAACGTCCAGGATAGAGCAGGTGCTCGGGTATAAGTATTATGATGAAGTCATCCACCGGGACAACATGGCCGTGACCAGGGAAGACCTGGGGTAGACCACGGCAATACATCTTTAGTTATCACGCCAAAGTCATATCTTCTCCAGCTTGTCCCCATATTCTGAAATAGTTGACGACAAATAGTAATTGTGCTTACGTAAAGATTGGTTTTGGGAATATAGTCAGGCGATTAATCCATGATCTGCAGAGCCAAAGAGTACAAGAAGGGGGTCAAGCGGTGGGGCTGCCCATCGCTTTAAGGATACTTATGAACTGATGCAGAAACATATGATTTCCTTGAAGCCATGGGCAAGCCCCATGGCTTTTTTATTTTAAGCGGCATGTTAACAAAACAAGGGATTATTTGAGATTGGAAAGGAGTACATTATGCATCAAGTGAATTGGTCAGGATGCTACGTGCCCATAATAACACCATTCAAGGCGGATACATCCATCGATGAAGCGGGGCTTCGCAGATTGGTTAACTATTTCATAGAGGAGATTGGATGCGATGGTCTTGTTCCTTGCGGGACAACTGGTGAATCACCAACCCTGGATCAGCATGAACATTCCCGGGTCATCGAGGTCGTAATTGATGAGACAAAGGGCCGTGTCCCTGTGATAGCAGGAACTGGATCGAACAATACCAAAGAGTCCATAGAGATGACGAAACATGCCGAGGATATGGGCGCCTCGGCGAGCTTGCAGGTATGCCCGTATTATAACAGGCCAACGCAGGAGGGTTTACTGAGACATTTCGAGACGATTGCAAAAGAGACGCAGCTACCACTAATAATATATAATATTCCATCACGGTCAGGACGGCTCATTGAGGCCACGACCATGGTGGAACTTTCTAAAATCGACAATGTGGTCGGTATGAAAGATGCCTGCGGCGACCTGACTGTCACCATGGAAATTATCAGGGCAACACGCAATAGGGAAAAGAAGTTTTATGTGCTGTGCGGCGAGGACACCCTCACATTTCCGATGATGTCGCTGGGCGGGGATGGAGGGATCCTGGCTGTCGCCCACATCCTCGGCAAAGAATACCGTAAGATGATAAAATCGTGTCTTTCCGGCGAAATTGCTGATGCGAGAGACATTCATTTCAAAACTCTACCTGTTGTCAAAGCTCTCTTTATCGAAACGAATCCGGTCCCGGTCAAAGAAGCTATGGAAATGATGGGCTTACCATCGGGAAAGCCTCGTCTTCCTCTGGTGCCGCTCAAGCCGGAAAACCGCAATAACTTACGCAAGGTCTTGACCGACTTTGGTTTCTTAAAAGAGCGGTGAAACAGCATCTCACAGGGCCGCTCACTATCGAGCGGCTCTTCTTTTCTGCCCCGTTATATGTAATACGATCATAGAAGAAATGACGTACTTTCTGAAAGAGATAACTTTGACATTAGTAGGATTTATATGGATTCCAAATGGAAATCTGTTTACTTACGATAGCAGAAGCGATATAGAGCAAAGGAACCCTACCCTCGGGTAACCCATTGAACGCTAGCTGATTGATATTGAATTTCTGACGAGGGATGGAATGAAAGAATAAACCAATTTAACCCGTAACTCCATAGAGAGGTGCGGGTTTTTTTGTTTTCATAATTTTCATGAGACCAGATATTACGGAGCACCAATATTAAGAAGGAAAGAGCATCCAAGGAGGGTATTATGAGGAGGGGAGCGATTCTGATTATCTTCATTGCGCTGATTACTTTTACATTCTCACATGCTTACGCGCAGGAATCTGACAGCGGCAACAAGTCCCGCGCGGTAAAGCTGTTTAGTTTCGCCGAGGGCATTGCGGTAACCGCCTCGGGCGGCGGGACCCTTAATCTCATAGACAAGGCGGGCAAGATCGCACTCAAGATCGAGGCACATGAGGCAAAGGGGTTTGCGGATAACCTCTGCGCCGTTCGTTTGGTAAACAAATGGGGATACGTTGACAAGAAAGGTAAATACACGATCCTCCCTCAATTCGATGAGGCCCGGGATTTTTCGGAAGGCCTGGCCCCTGTAAAGCAGGGGAAAGCCTGGGGAGTAATCAACAAAAAGGGCGAGGTCATAATTGACTACGTCTATGAAGACCTGAAGCGTTTCCGCGGAGGACTTGCCCCGGCAAAAGCGAACGGGAAATGGGGATTCGTGACTAAAAACGGGAAATTCGCAGTGAAACCGGTTTACCTGGATGCGGGGGAGTTCAGTGAAGGGCTGGCCCCTGTAAAGACAGTCGCTGATAATTCCTGGGGATACATCAACCCTTCAGGGAAGATCATGATCCAGCCGATGTTCCAAAATGCGCGCTCTTTCGGCTCTGATGCGGCACCTGTTCAGATTGACACCAAGTGGGGGTATATCGATAAGAAGGGCTCGATTGCCGTTAACCCTCAGTATGGCGATGCGCTTCCGTTCAGCGAAGGTCTTGCCGCCGTGCAGACCGGAGATAAATGGGAATACATCACCCCGAAGGGCGAGACGGCCCTCAAGGGCTTTACCGGGGCATCCAGTTTCGCCAGCGGCTTGGCTCTCGTGAGCAAGGGTGCGGAATGGTTCTATATAGATAAGAAAGGCAAAAAATCGGTGGACATGACAGGCATGGCAGGCGATTGGCAACCGCCTTCGGTCGCCCTGTGGGACATTATCAAGGGCTCCCATTTCACCATTTACAACTTCAGCTTAGCGTCGTTTCACATTTCGACGGACACAAAATCCTCTTACTTCGGTCAAGTAAATAATCTAAATCTCCCCATAAATACTTCCTATGCCCTGTTCGGAGAGGTTGGCAACGGGCTATCTGACTGGGGCGGGTTCATTAATTTTGAACTGAATGGATACCCTGTTTTCCGTATATGGCTGTTCACCTACGGCGGCCACAATGGCATAACTCTGATTGATTCGTACGGCAAATTCGGGGCAAATATCAGTGGCGATTACTGGTGCTCGCATGGCACTTACAACTGCAAGACCCGTGATGCCCAAATGTATGACAAGGGAGTGAAGCTCGCATTGGGGGATTTTAATGTCTACATCACGCGAACTTATGATGATTGCATACCCGAAGGATGTGAATACAACTGTCCCAGATGCGGCACAGGAAAAGACCCCGTCGCTGTCACGATTGTGCCAAGCGGTTTGCCTATGCCGGGCCCATATTGAGAAAGAAGGGAGAGAAAACCATGAATCAGATCAAAAAATCCATCCGCATTCCTGTAGCTGTCTGTATCTTCGCCATGGCGATTTTAGTACTGCCGTCGTCAGTAAAAGCAGCTGATCCCATCGACCCCTATCCAAACCAACAATTACTGAAATCATTTTTGCCCGGCACAGTGCTCAACTTGAACAATTTTCCTGTTTATATATTGAATCTCACACCTTACAAAATCGTTAGAAATACAGCAGATATTCACGACTGGTGGATGCCGAGAGAGATAGCTCCCGGAGATTTGGGGGTGGGCTTCATTAATAAATGGTTCATCACCAATGCTTACCTCCCCAGCAGCCCAAAACCGCTCGACAGGCATTACAATTTCAGTATCGTCGATTCCGTTAAGGCGAATGATGCAGGAAATACTGAATTCGTGATTCACATCCTCAGAGATGCAGATATCAATCCGGATTGGAAAGAAACAGAATATGCAAGGAGCGGTATATACGATGAGATATTGCTGTGGGATAAAATAGTCGGCACTATCCTGGAGAATGTCTCTCCTGAGGGAGTAAAGTCCTTTGTGAAAGCCGGAAAAACTGGGATTTCCGCAATTGTCAACCTCATCAAAAAAATTGACGAAAGTAAGATGCAGGATTGCGGATTCTATATTTATGGCTATGCCACAGCCAGGGCGGCAATTTGCGTGCCCGGAAGCACCTATTTCCTGGACTACTGTAATGACCCCATCCTTGCAAAAAAATACTGCAAGGGTGTACAAGCTTATAGTAGCTTTGATTCAGTTTGGAACAACACTGGTAACACGTGCCGTAAAGACATTACATCGCCTTTGGACCCCACGGTCAAATATGCCTTTGGAAACATGACTTTCTCAGGTGCACCGTTCAAAAACGAGAACGACCCAAACCAGGGCTACCCGGGTTACCAAGGCCCGTATTTTGTTCTTACTGTCTATATCCTTAATGACGTCCATGCCGGGCTCCAGCAGATCCAGGCGGAACGGCTTCAGAAATCGGGCTTAGGCAATAGGGAACCAAAGCTGCAGGCGCTTTTTGATTCTATTCTCAAAAATGACCTTAAAATCCAGAGCGCCCTTATGCAGAAGATCGGACCCGAAAAAGCAGGGGAGATCACAAAATTCATGCAAAATCTCAAACCAGACCTGACTACTGGATTGAGCAAGGAGCAATCCGATCAGGTTGACAAATTCCTGTCATGGATGAAGTAGCACTTAAGTGCATAATACTTTCAGACTTCCAGTAACCACACTGAACCCCGCTCTTTCAAGTCGGGGGGTTCAATTGGAACTTAATGAAACCACTCCATGCGGGGAGAGGGAATTAGATTTATAACCGCTCCCAGAAATGCATACGGTTTTGTTTATATATAGATTTCACTTGGAATGAATTAAAATATGAAACGGAACACATATTACGTATCGGTAGGTGAATAATATACCCATATTCACCAATATTTCCGGGATTTAGATTTCCACTCAAATCAAAATCTGAAAAGGCATAAATTTCCCAGCCGCTACCGGAATCTATATGGAACATTTTCTAAAAAAAATCAAAATCTATGCCGATTCGGAAAAGAAAACGATTAAGACCGGCATTGCCATTTTCATTTGTCTGATAGGATATGCGATTTTCAACCAGGATCATCCCTTGTATGCAGTTGCCGCCGCCCTGATATGCATTCAAAACGCCGGATCTTCAACAACCTTCCGCAAGGGAATCGAAAGATTTTCCGGAACCGTAATAGGGGCCTCTTTTGGGATTATAGTTTACTCTATTCACCTGCGATATTCGTCCAATCACGTTCATGCATTAACCGTCGGTCTAGGCATGGTTTTGATTCTATTTATCAGCGATAAAGTAAAGGCACTCAGGAATACGGGCACAATATCGAGCCTGATCTTTGCGTTGGTGCTTATAGGCCTCAAAGGCAACCAAAAGCCATTTGACTACGCTGTATACCGGGCCATTGATACTTTAGTGGGTGTTATAATAGCAACCTTTGTGGACAAGTTTATTTATCCTGAACACGTAAACACCAATGAATTCGAGGTGGCCCGTTCGACATCAGAGGGCTAAGCGCAACACCATCCAGTTGTTTATTCTTAGCTTTCGATGGATCTTGGGGAAAGTTACTTCCTGAAAGAGTTGATCGGCTTCGCCATGCATTCCCCCATCATTACGATCGGTATTATTGAAAGGGGACGAGTACGCAACCGGAGGAGATTAGTTCTCCTGTCTTGGATCGCGTTGTCAAAATCAGAATTTGCAACCCTTACATCAGATAGTATAAACAAAAATCATTGAAACGGCATAGGTACTGCTTAAATCAGAAATATTTCTGAAGCAGAAGAGAATGCCTATTTTTAATTTAGCAGAAGAATTGAGATTGCAGAAGAAAGCATTTATTAGGAGATTCGATGTGGTAGGTCAAGTTCCCGGTTCTTACGATAAAACATCAACAGGATTGGGCCATTTCTGGAAAATAGAGCGTTGTCGCAGTGGATATTGCACCAGCGATTTTGTTATTATCTACAGCGCCTGGCCGGGCAGCGGAAGGACGGACTGTGATTTATCGTTCCCTAAAAAAAGGAGATTGAAAAATGAAGAGAGTGTATTTGACATTAGCGTGCGTGTTCTGTCTAGTTATCTTGACGGCAAACGCAGTTTCAGCCGGTTGTACGGTGGGGGTTAAAGATTGCAGGCCGTCGAAGCCGGGAAGTTCGACATGTTATTGGTGGGAGTGCCGGCAAACAGGGTCGGAAACGACATGGATATTCACCGGCAAAACGTGTACGTGTCCGGGCAAAAGGTCCTCTCTGGGATTCCCTGCCGTTCCTTGCGGAAACAACACGGAATGCTTAAAGGAAATGCTCAGGGAAGACAACCCTTGCTCTAAAACAGCTGGGACGTAATAATAGCTTGTGCAAAACAGGGCAGCAGGCTGTTAAGTAATATGCGCAACAATCTATGAAATTGCCCAGCAAAAAGGCGGTCAAGCGGCGGGATCGGCGAGAAGCTAAGCTCCCCAAAACAGAAACTGTTCATTGTCGCTTATAAGTATACCCTTTTGCATGTAACTGATTATCAGAAGTATATCTCACATATATAAGGAGGTGGGCTCCATCGACTACCAACTTGGCTAACGCGCTATGATCCGTTTCAAAAATCAGCTTGTTTCCCTCGGTGTACTTTCTGATTATTCGGCCACTTACTGGAGGACATTCACTTCCTCCGGCGCATCCATTTGATCTCAGGGTTACCTCATCGCCTCGAATCGTTACCGATTCTGTTATATCATTACCGCTGACAATGTACGTAACGCCGGGGCTTTGACGCGTGAGCATGTCCTCAGCACTGTCAGCATATACGAAAGATGCCGACGCCAGAATCAAAGCCCACACAAAAATTGCGGCAACATATCCCTTTTTCATAATCTCCTACCTCGCTTCTCTGACTACCGCACCCTCATACTACTAAGCAGAAAAAACATGCAACACATATTTCCATGCGCAAAAGCCCTGTCGACCTTTTCTGTCGTTATCGAATCCGCAATCTATTGAGGGAAGGTCAGCGAGTCGGAAGCCATCGCTAGATGGACATTTTGCATGGCAAGCAGGGATGCGTTTACATTTTTTTAAATGAGATAGGGTCTTGGGTGTTAAAAATGCTTCCTGAAAGCGAGAACCTGACCGATAACTCATTAGCTTACAAATGGCATCAAAACGATAACTGATCTCTTTTTTACTATTTCATGATCCCTTTTGAAATGAACAGATCACGATTAACATATTTTCATATACAGAAATCTCGCCTATAATACAGAAAAGACTCTTCAGGAGTGGAAACATGAAAAAGTTTTGATATTGATTCTCACTATTTTTGCTCTGTCGTTATATTCACCTGTACTTTGTGACGAGGGCAAAGACGAATCAGGTAAAGGAAAAGATAGGAAAGAGTACAGGTACGATAAGGACGAGTGGGAAAAAGGAAAGGGAGAGGAAAAGAAGTACAAAGAAAGATACCACTACTCTGACAGAGAGACTTACTTTCAGCGCCATGGTTATACCCGGTTGAATATTCCTCCTGGACACTATCCTCCTCCCGGCGAATGCCGCATGGTATCCGGATCGGCCTGCTGGTCCGCAACCGCCTCCTACGGGGTGTAACAACGTCCCTCCCGGCGCCTGGGCTATAACGCACCCGAAAGACACACCAGGTTATGCTCACGTCACCGTATTTGACCCTTATAGGCCGGGTAGGGTCTGCGTGGAGGGTGTTTTCATATTGGTTCTGGATCATTCATAAGAGTCATTTTGAATAGGTAAGCCCTGTGATAGAAAACAGCCCTGCTTCTCACTCCAGGATTTACGCAAATGAGGTGTGAGTACCGAAAAGGAGCCTCGATGCCGAATGCAATGTGCAGAGCGATCTGCTGGACGCCTATTTGGAAGAAGGACCGGGAGGGCCTAGGGCTGGAACATCTGCTTCTGAAAGGTCGTGTGGCTGATAGCGTTGTCCTCGCGTTTGACGAGCACGGTCCATTCCGTCTCACCTATCGCCTCACTTGGGATGAATCCTGGCGGCTCCGCCATGCCGAGTTGGTCGTCGGGACAGAGTGCTCGACCCGATCGCTGAGTCTGCAGGCGGATGGCCAGGGTCACTGGCGACATGCCGATGGTAGGGCCATAGATAAGCTTGATGGCTGCATGGATATCGATATCTGGCCGACCCCTTTCACCAACAGCTTCCCGATATGTCGTGAGCCGATGGCTGTCGGTCAGCGGCGGCAGTTCCGGATGGCGTGGGTCTTCGCGCCGGACCTGACAATTCGCCCACAACCACAGGCATATACGCGGCTAGCCGACCGGCTCTATCTATTCGAGAACCTTGACGGCAGTGGCTTCAGGGCCGAGCTTCCCGTGGATGAAGACGGCATCGTGGTGGACTACCCGGGCCTGTTTCGGCGGGTGAAGAGATGATAACGGACTGTGAGCCGGTGTTGCAGATCTCGACGATAATTGTTAATTTTGGCATAACCATATGCACCTTTGCGTCTGGAGAAAATAAGCTGAATCATTTTTCTGAGATATTACCTTTGATTTCCACTTCAAATCAAAATCTGGGAGAAAGGCCTAAATTCCTCAGCTCACGTTTTTTTCCTTCCTGAAACTGAGCGATCAACAATTTTGTAATGCATCCTCTATTTCAATCCGAAATCACCGGGTACACGCCATAGACGTCTAATGGGTTTTACCACCGAAGTGGTGGATATAACGAAGAATCCTTTGACAATAGACCTGCCCTGTGCGATAGGCGTAGTGGTGAATGCCGAAGAACCTTTCTTATTTGATCCATCAGTTTATTTTCCATTTTGGATACTTTAATAAGAAGATCTTTCCATCTATGTGACCTGTTATGGTGGAACATTTTCTGTCTATTACGCTGTTGGGCGAATGAATAGAAGCTTATGATTAGGAAAGCAACGAAGAATGATGTTCCGATGATTTATCAAGCACATGTTTCTTCAATCAGGGAGCTGTGCTCGACTACGTATGCGCCCTCACAAATTGACGCTTGGATACAAGCCGTATCTCCCGACCGCTATATTCAGGCAATAGAGAGCTTTGAATTCTACGTGGCAGAAGATGCAAGAGGACAAGTATCCGGTTTGCTCATAGTCAATGAAGAGATCGGAGAAGTGAATGCGTTGTACATAGCTCCATGGGCGGCGCAAAAGGGATTAGGTCGTCGTTTGATGGGCCTTGCAGAGAATATGATCCGGAAGCGGGGTCACCAAAACATAAGCCTTAAATCAACCCTCAATGCAGTTTCGTTCTATGAGCATATGGGTTTCACATCGCTGGGCGAGTCTATTCATGAATTGCCGTGCGGTGAGACACTCCCTTGCATGCAGATGATAAAACGGCTTGTTTAATATATTGCCCAACAATGGCATGCAGTTGACCTCGTACCTTGGCGGCTGATGCCGGGCGTTATGAGTCTAAGGACTGACGAACATGATACGTGCTTTTGAATCATCGGACATGAATGATGTCTTAAATATTTGGCTGGAAGCCTCAATCGGGGCGCATGGCTTTGTTGGAAGAGAGTTTTGGGAATCAAGAATTGATGATTTGCGTGAAAAATATATCCCAGATTCAGACACTTATGTCTTTTCAGGGAGCGGAACCGTTAAGGGCTTTTTCTCGCTCCACACAGATTCCTTGGCGGCAATGTTCGTTTCTCCTGATAGACAGGATAAAGGCATTGGGCAGCAGTTGATGAATAAAGCGAAATTTGAAAACCGCCGCAACAGGAATCAAAGGACTCCGGATTGCCAGATTGATTCCTGAATCATAAAATCCAGCAACATTATCAGACATACGCCATTTCAAGTGGAATCACTATTGCAAATTGAAAAAGGGAAAGTTGCAAAAGGGATTATGTACATGAAAGATTCCAACAGAGAACCTCATTATTCATATCCGAAGCACCGCTAAGAAGATCAGAATTGTCAGACCAAGGCCGATCAGTACGCAGGTAATTCCGAACACTCCAGCGAAGAGCTGAATACCGGTACCCGGGCCGTTGCACTTTATCTCCTCCAGCCTGTTTTCATCCATAATGCGCTGGAACTCGAGCGGCCGCTCTTTTTTTAGTGCCTCCAGCGTGTAGCTCCCTGTGAAGATGTTCCTCTCCAGGGGGAACTTGTCAGGGACCAGGTGGTTATTGAAAAAATGGACTGTAAAGATGAATATCGCCGCCAGAAATGCCTCTTCGGAATGCGCCAGGTGCACTATATTTATAACCCAACCGGGCATGACCCAGGAAGAAAGTTCGGGTATCCACATAATCAGGCCGGAGCCGCCGATGACGAACATGCCCCAGAAGACTGCCATGAAGTCGAATTTCTCCCAATATGTCCAACGGTCGAACTGCGGTCTTTCGCCGCGGTTAAAGAACCATTTGAACATGCCGACGCAGTCTTGCATATCCTTTATCCGCGGGAAGAGCGAATCGGGGCCGAAGAGCCTTCCGAGCCATCCCTGGAATTTAAATCCGGGAAAGAGAAACTTGAGCGAGAGCCAGCAGGTATATAGGAACAACCCAATCATAGCTGCTGCGCTAATGCGATGAATGAGGGCAGCGCCTTCAACGCCTCCCATAAGGGCGATCAATGACTTTGCCCAGGGCGCATCGGTGTATTTAACCGGGAACCCCGAGATCACGACGCCAAAGAAAGACAGGATGAGGACCACGTGCATGATCCTTTCCATGATGCCGAACCGCCGCACGTATTGGCTGCGCTCGTTTTCGGGCAGATCGGTTTTCTCCTCGACACCCATCTTCACGTGGCGGCTCTTTTCTGCATAGGCCTTGCGCCACCACAGGAGCGAGTGGGCCCAGAAGAACAGGAACACCCCGGCCAGCAGCGCGATCATGAATTTCTTGGTCAGGTATAAAGACAAGAACCCTTTGGGGTTGTCCGTGTCGGGGTGGGGCACGTACGAAACAAAACGATCGTGGAAACCCTGATGGCAACTGCCGCAAGTTTTGACCAGGGCCGCGGGGTTCAATGCCGACTCCGGGTTGTCAGCCGTCAGGATGTTGTGCGCGAGATGGCAATCGGTGCACCCGGCTACCTTGTCGAGATAACCCAGATCTTTGGCCTTGCCATGATATGTTTCACCGTAGGCTGTGACAGCCAGGGGGAACACCCCATAACTCCCGGCGAGCCCGCCTTCCCTGTGGCAGGAGATGCACTGTTCGGTATAGTACTTCCGCTTCTCTGCCCTGCCCTTTTTATCTGAGGCGAAGAACGGCATCTCGTGGTGGCTATGGCAGTCGGTGCACACCGCAGCGCCGGTGCTCCCCGCAAGGACCTTGGCGCCATGGCCCTTGTTTACAAACCTGTCCTTATCATTGTGACACTTGAGGCACGAAGTGATCACCGCCGACTTGTCCCCTTTATTTAAAAGCTTTTGCGGATGGATTTCTCCGTGGCAATCGAGACACGAGAGCTTTGCCGCGAGTGCGTGGTAGCTCTTGTCGTACTTTCCGCTTATATCCTTGTGGCAGACCGCGCAGGAGACCAGTTGCGGCTCCTGACCCTTTTTCATGTGCAGGCTGATGTCAGTTATACCCTGGTGACAGCTGGCGCAGTTCAATTTCCCGTGGGCTGTGTGCGAAAAATTTTGACGGTACTGGGGGCCGGAGTGGCATGCTATGCATTCCGCCGACTGAAGGGATTTCAAGGGCTCCGCCTTCTTCCCCGGCACTGCCGGTTTTGCTGATGCCGCTTCGCGCGGGTGGATGCCGCCGTGGCACTGGCTGCAGGAGAAGTCTTTCAGGCCGGCGTGCATCCCTTTAGACTGTATGCCCTTGTGGCAGGCAAAGCACGATATCGTCTCTGAAGGCTGCTTGCCTTTCATGTGATTCGGTATATCGGTCACGCCCTTATGGCACGCAGCGCACCCGAATTTCCCATGCCTGGTTTCTGAGAAGCCTTTGTTGTACTGCGGCTTGTTGTGGCAGGCCGTGCATTTGGGGGCAGAGGGGGCTGGCTTGACGGCCTCCGTTTTTCCGGAAGCAGTCAGGGTATTTTCCCGCGGTTTCGCCACTACTGCGGAAGGTGCAGCTGTATTTTTAGCAGAACCCTGAGATGATGAATCAGCAGCGCCGGAGAGCATTTTTACATGGCTCGGCGGCATCTTGTCCTTTAGGGGAACTTTGTCGCTCCTGTGGCACATGAGGCATTGCTGCCATTTCATGCTGTCAGTAGTGACGTGTTTCTCCGGAAGAACAGCCTTTCCCGAATGGCAAGCCTTGCAGTCCCCAGGCTTTGATTCCGAAAAGCGCTCGGCGGCTATAGCGGAGCCTGCCATTGCGTTCCAAACAAAAAGGGCTGCAAACAGAATAAGAGTCAGGCTGGAAAAATGTACAGGATGAACCGACCTAATGTTCCCTTTCAGATGCACTGAATTCACTCCCGGATTCTAACTGATTTTATTAAACTGAAATTGTTTTAGTACTCAAACTCTGGATAAAAGGTCCTCAAGCTCTCAGCTCATTAATCACTTTCAGGAAATCTGGATATTTTTTTCTCTTCCAAAGCCATTGCATTTTTTATCTTTGTAGGAGATTGATTTCTTGAAGTTAGTAATACCTTCACCCAGAGCTGAGCCGAGCCTTGGTAATTTACCTACACCGAAAATAATCATATAAATAAACAGGATAATTAGTAATTCCGGTACGCCTAACCCAAACATATGCTTTACCTCTTTTTTTATTTGCTATTTGCCTCGCCCCCCGGGATCTTCATATTGAAATTCCGGTGGCAGTCGAGACAGTATACGATGGAAGTTCCGTGTTCTTTATGGCAGACAGTGCATGCGATATCGCCCAAGTGGGATTTATGCGGATTACGGTCCGGGAAATCCTTAGGTTCAGAATTCTTCGCCAGTTTTTCCATCGTGCCATGACACTCCAGACAGCGTGGGTTCTCCACCGTGCTGTCGAGCTGCGGAGTCCCTTTTCCGTGGCATCCTGCGCAGTTGACCCTTCCTGCATGTAGTGATTTTTCAGGCACGAAGGCTTTCTTTTTTGCCGGTTTCCCTGCCTCAACCAGATCCTGACCAAAGGATAAATAGGAGAAAACTGCCAGGGAAAATACAAGTATCAATATCAATCTGAATTTCTTCACTTCTATCTCCTTTTCAATGATCGCCCTCGCTTAAAAGAAAGTACCCGTTGCGAAGAATATGCCAGTTTAAATCATTAATGAATCCTTTTGCTTGGATAGTATCCCCCTGCTGAACTGTGAATATCCGCAGTAATAATTGCTATATTTCGTAGTTTGTGTATAATCTGCGAGCATTCGCAGCTGATATAATTTAACGGCAAAGCCAAGCAGGTGTCTTGAAAT
>CAZKYN010000017.1:0-22859 GCA_964556675.1 uncultured Syntrophaceae bacterium | reverse complement strand
ATTATCTTTTCCCCGCTTTTCGACCGGTTCCTTTTTCGGGCCGGGGGCGACCTTATTCATCAACGGAAGCTCTTGATCATCAGGATCTCCGGCATCTCTCTCGGCAATTATCTCAAGCTCGCCGGGATAGAGGATCTGAAGAATATCCCGGAGATCCTGCAGAACTTCGTTTTCAACCTCTGGGTGGGCAACTACGACAAGAAAACGGATGATTACGTGATCGACAACGACCTGGTGTGCTCTTCCATTGACTACAGCCTTTCGGGGCCGGGTTTTGTGGAAGACGAAACTCTCTCTATCGGCGCTTTTTTCCAGACCTATAATATGAATATTGCCTCCGACTCGGGATGGGCCCTGGCGGATATTTTCGTCCGGGAGCTTCGTGCCGGGAAGGCCGGCCCGGAGGTCTTCCTGCCCATGATTGAACGGATTGAGCGATTGCCCGAAAGCACCGTCCGGGACGCCTTTGAGGGGTTGCGATTTTACAGGTACGGGACGGCCGAAAATATAAATACGGTCTATGTGAAATTTCTGCTGCAGTGCCGGGGCATGCTCAGGAAAGCTGTACAGCAGTGGGCTTCAGAGGGATATCCCCGCGGCGAACGGGTGCCCGGGAAGTGAAGTGGGGAAGAAAATTGTCATCCTGAGTGAAACGAAGGATCTGAATTGAGAAAAGAGTTCCTTCGGTCTGTTTATCAGTATGGACGTGTCATTCTGAAGGAGCGAAAGATCCTTCGCCTTCGGCTCAGGATGACAAAACAGGATTTGGTTCAGAACGACTAAAATAGACGATTGGGGGTCGTGATATGAAAACAGGGTCGCGGGTACTGAGCCCCGGGGAGGTCGGTCTCTACGACGTGGATATAATCCAGGTCGCCTTTTACGAGGGGGGCAGCGACGGAATCAGGGCCATGGAGGCGTGCGCCTGCAGGTGCAGGGAATTGAATATCCCGTTCGTGCTGCACCCCGTGGGTTATACTGTCCTGTACGGGCCCCACCGGGATGAACTCATGCAGGCGGCGAAGCTGGCCGATCGCGGCATGATAATCCACGACGAGACTTCTCCGGAAGGCGGACGGCTTACGGGCGAAAGGGGGGACCGGTTCCGGGCGGCGCTTCGCGGCCTGGAATCCATGACCGCGGTTTCGATCGAGAACGCGGCGGACACGCGGGACATACAATGGTTCTGGAACACCTATGCCGGATCCGTGACGATTGATATAGGACACCTGGAAGCGGCGGGCATAAGTTCGGCAGAGTTTATGCAGGCCCTTGACGACAAGACCGTCGCGAAAGTCAATTATGTCCACCTGCACCGGCAGGACGGCTGGCATGACAACCTGACCGACCATTGGCCGCTCACGGCCGGGTGCAAGGAGCTCAACGGGCTCGAGGCGCTCTTGAGGCGAAAACAGGACTTTACTGTGATCCTCGAGATAGCCGGTATCGGCGGCGTTCCGGAGAGCCTGGCCCTGGTCAGGGAACTATCCGCTCAGTATGCCGGCGGGACGTAGAAATTCAGAGTTTTGAACGGAGCCTTGCCGCTGTTGCGGATCTCGTGCGTTTCCCCTTTTTCAATGAGGAGCAGATCACCGGGGGCAAGCTCGACTTCCGAACCGCCGACCTTCGCCCGGGCCTCTCCCGATATCACGTACATCCACTGGTCGCTTTGCTCGTGGCGGTTGTCCGGCCCGCCGGTCGATTCGCCCGCGTCGAGGACCATTGCCGCGGCTTCCGACCGGCTTTTCTTCATGATCACGCTGAAGCCGTCCCCGGCATTTACCCGTGCCTTTTTCATAATGTCCCCTTTCACAAATAATTTAATCTATTGCGGCTCCGGAATCAACGGGAGCAAGACTTAGAAATCCTCAAAAAATTGCGGGATTTGGAACGGATAAATAAGGGTTCGACTTATAGCTTTATAAACCGTTTTTATATTATGTGACATGCATCAAATCTAAACGGACCGGCTGATGGGCCTGAATTTTGAACAAGCTGGAATGGCAAATATTGCAAAATCCGCGGATCATGACCCGGGCGCCGCCGATCCGTCGTACCCGCGCGAACCGGAGCTGAGGAAAAAAATTTACGAACTTGAGCGCGTCAAATCCGAGCTGGAGGAATTGACATATTGCGTATCGCACGACCTGGGCGGGCCTTTGAACATGCTCTGCCAGGTCGCCGGAATGATCATCAAACGCCATGGCGCAGCACTCGGGCCGGAAGCAGAGCGGGGGATCCGGACGATCCGGAACACCGCCGACCAGATAAACCGCATGCTGGAAGGCTTGCTGCAGCTCTCCCGGGCCGGACGGGCCCGGCTATTGCCGGAGCCGCTGGATATGCTGGAACTCGTGCAGGAAACATGGGACGATATGGAGGTGCCCGGGAAAGAGCGCGCCCGTCTTGTTCTTCACGATGTGCCCGCCGCATTCGGTGACCGCGATCTAGTCCGGCAGGCCGTTTGCAACCTCCTCTCCAACGCGGTTAAATTCTCGTCTCTGCGCCGGCCCCCCCGCATAGAAGTGAGCGGGCATATCGAGGGCGGCTATTCATTGTTCCATATAAAAGACAACGGCTCAGGATTCAGGAATAAGGAAGTCCAATACTTGTTCGGGGTATTCAAAAGACTCCACGGCACCGAATTTGAGGGTACAGGGGTCGGGCTGGCGATAGTCCGCAAGATTATTAACCGCCACGGCGGAAAGGTATTTGCCGAAGGCGGGTTGAACAGGGGGGCGGTTTTCCATTTCAGCCTCCCTTCCTCATGGAAAATGGGTGACAAACATGATTAAAGTCTTGATAGCGGATGACCACGATATAGTCCTGGACGGGTTGAGGTTTATGATAAATGCACAGCAGGATATGAAGGTCGTGGGCGAGGCGAAGGACGGGCGGACATCGGTAAGGTTGGCCCAGGAGCTCCATCCGGATATAGTCATC
This sequence comes from uncultured Syntrophaceae bacterium, assembly GCA_964556675.1. GTDB lineage: Bacteria > Desulfobacterota > Syntrophia > Syntrophales > UBA4778 > JBDKTK01. The sequence goes on along the minus strand of CAZKYN010000017.1, from coordinate 19,916 downwards.
ATGGATGTTTCCATGCCGGACCTCAACGGGATGGAGGCTACCAGGGCGATCAAGTCCAAGGCGCCGGCAGTGAAGGTTCTGGCGCTTTCAGCGCATTCCAACCGGAAATTCGTCACCAACATCCTGGAGGCGGGGGCATCCGGTTACCTGTTAAAGAACGACGCGACCGAAAGGCTGATAAACGCCATCCGGCACGTCGCCTCGGACCAGTCGTACCTCAGCCCGAGCATTGCGAAGATCGTCGTGGAGAGCTATGTCCAGGGACATCCCGAAAGGGAATCCCAGCAGGTCCTTTCGACGCGGGAACGCGAAGTCCTGCAGCTGCTTGCCGAAGGCAAGAGCGTCAAGCAGATAGCTTCATCCCTCCATATCAGCGTGAAAACAGCCGAAACGCACAGCCGCAACATCAAACTGAAACTCGACATCCACAACACGTCGGAACTTATCAGGTGGGCCTTGAAGGAGGGCGTAATCACCCTCGACGGGGCATGACGTATTCCGAAATCTCCCTCGCCCCCTTAAGGGCCGGGGAGAGGGGAATTGAGATTTCAATTATAAGATATGAACAGGGGCGTATTTACATACGCCCCTGTTGTCTTGGGAACCGGACTATCTGGATGAACCGCCTGTCCCCATCCCGGACCCGGTCGAACCGGGGGTGCTGCCGGGATACGACTGCGATCCCGGGGTGACTCCGCCAGGTACTCCCGGGGTCGGGCTGTATGTCCCGCCCGTTCCTGAGGGTGATACGGAGCCGGGCATCTGTGTTCCGGGAAGCCGGCCGGAACTGCCGCTGGGGGCAGTAGCGCCGGGGCTGTATACCCCTGAACTGCCCGGAGTCGTCGTCCCCACTCCGGGAGTGCTGCCGGGGGCTCCCATCCCGGGGCTTGTCGCACCGGAGGTGCCGTATCCGGGGCTTACCGGAGTAGAGGAACCCGCACCCGAACTGCCGGGAGAGAGAGTCCCTGAGGGCGCTTCGAGCCCAATGCCCGCACCTGAACCCGCGCCGGAGGGACTCGTGCCCAGGCCGCTGCCTGTACCGGGATCACTGGGAAGCGCCGAGCCCGGCGGCACCGTCCCCGGGCTCATTGTGCCCGAGCCGCTCGCCCCCGGCATGCCGCTGGATCCCATCCCGCCGCTGCTCATGCCCGGGCTGCTGCCTGCTCCCATGTCTCCGCCGCTCATGCCGCCTGACGACGACCCGCCCATTGAGCCGCCCGCCGAGCCCGCGCCTCCTCCCGCCTGACCGAATGCAAGGCAAGGCACGGCAAGGATCAGCACGATGTAGAGTAAAATCCACTTTCGCATTTTTTTCCTCCTGATCTTATTTTGTTTAAGTTTAATAAAATCGCCCCGGCGCAGGCCATAGCGGGAAACCTGATTTGTGCCTGCGCTTTGACTTAATCCCGCTCAAGCCCGCCTTGACAGGAACCCTGCAATCATTTAGGTTGCCTTCTCATGCGAAGTTCTCCTGCGGGAGGCGAAAAAAACGACGGCCGGCCGGTCCTGGCCCTGGCGGCAATGAGCCTTATCTGGGGCTACAACTGGGTTGTGATGAAAGAGGGGCTGAAATTCTGCGGCCCATTTGACTTTGCCGCGCTCCGGGTCTTTTTTGCCTGCATATGCCTTTTCGGGATCCTCCTCTGGAAGAGGCGCGACATAGCGCCCCGCCAGGTGATGATGACCGTCTTTGTCGGATTTCTTTCCACGACACTCGGCCTGGGTCTTCCCATGTGGGCGCTGGTCTACGGCGGCGCGGGGAAGACGGCAATCCTCCTTTACACCATGCCTTTCTGGGCAATACTGTTTGCCTGGCCGATCCTGGGCGAAAGGATAAAGGGCCTGGAGTGGCTCGCTGTCGTTCTTGCCTTCACAGGGCTGCTGCTCATTATCGATTTTCAGGCTGTCGGCGGGAAGCTCTGGTCCAGCGTTGTTGCCGTGATTTCGGGGATGGCCTGGGCGGGTAGCGCAATCGTCACACGCATAATGAGGCGCTCACCGCAATTTGACCTGATATCGGTGACCACATGGCAGATGCTCTTCGGGGCTGTGCCGCTGCTCGCGATAGCATCCCTGATCCCTGCTCCGCCCGTCCAATGGACAGGGACTTTCATTGCAGCGCTCGTCTACAATGTCCTGCTCACGAGCGTCGTTGCCTTTCTGCTGTGGTTCTACGTCCTGCAGCGCCTCACTGCGGGAGTGGCGACAATGGGGATGCTGGCGGCCCCTGTCATAGCCGTGATCTCCGCCGCCGCCCAGCTGGGCGAGGTACCGTCCGTACGGGAGAGCATCGGGATGGTTCTCATTCTTCTTGGCATCAGCATGTTGAGTTTCCTGGCTATCGTCAAGAGCCGGCCGGCCGGCCAGGGCCGATACTCCGGAAGACCGAAAATTTAAAACCTTTCGAAGCCCGGTTTCATACTTTCTGATCACGAATTCCAGCCTTTCCCCGGTATCGCCAAGCTCGTTCTGAATCCAAAATTAAAGCTGTTCCAGCAAATATGAGACCCCGATACGGGAGGCAGGCATGAAAATTAAAATTTTGATTTACCTGGTTCTGGCAGTTGCCTTTCTGATTGCCGGTAATACGGCGCAGGCCGATCCACAAAGACACAGACATGAAGTTCCGGAAGTTTTAATAGTCAATGACATTAAAGCCGATGTCGTGCGGGCGCGGGTTATCCGGGCCAATGACGTCCATGCGGAATATGTCAATGCCGGGAGGATTTATGAAGGCGGCAAACAGCCCAAAAAGCCCGGGAGCAAGGGAAAGAAGGGTAAAGCCGAAAACATCAAAGGGGAACTAATCGAGGCTGACGAGATCATAGCCCACAATATCAAGGCGCGTGTTGTCGAAGCGGACACGTTGTATGTGCACAAGATCCACAGGCCCAAGAAAAAGAAATAGATCAGGACCTCTGGACTAAATTGAGGGCGTCGGCACGTTTGCCCATGCCGTCGCCTTTTCGACCGGCATGATGTTCACGATCTCTCCCGAGTCGACATTCAGGTCAACCGCATAGCGGGGAGTCCGCGTCGCGCTGAACGCCAATAAACGGCTGCCCGCCGGATGCTTTCCTCCGGTATCGACCTGGTCGATTATTACCCTTCTGTAAGGGCAGGAGCCGCAGTCCAGGGCGGGGTCGTCGATTTCAAGCGGGCAATGGTGCCGCCGGGCAATGGACGGATCGACATTGTGCATTTTGGCCATATGCAGCGCCGGCGACGCTCTCAGGTGCTCGAAGGGGTGAAGGACCCATTCGCTGATCATTGCCAGTGTATTGTGCTGCTTGAATAGATGAAACTGCCCTCCCGTGTCGGCGATCATGCCCTGCATGATATAATCGGCAGGCATCATGTATGCCAGGTAATCCTGATCGGAAGATAATTCCAGCTTACCTTCTTTTTTCCCGTCCATTATGGCGGCAGCCGCACTCTCGCCCATCCCGACATCCTCGGGTAGAATCGAAACTATCGACAGGTTGTCCCGGGTCGCGAATGACAGCGAATTCAATGTGACCGCCCTTAGGATAAATCCGGAGCCCATAACGGCAACGATGATCAGCACGGGAACAGCCACGTATGCGGGCACGGCTTTGGTTATGATCCTGCCCGCAGATGAAAAATAATCCTCAACAGGTTTCGGGAGAAACATGCCCACCCTGTCCATGTAATTTTGATAGGCCTCTCCGTATCGGCCTTCCATCCGGCGCTCTTCATCCCTGGCCAGGAAATAATAAAGAACGAACATTAGTGAAAGGCCGGCCAGGACGATAAAGCGAGGCCAGAGAATGCTCATGCCGATGCCCCAGATGCCCAGGGCGAGGTACTGGGGATGGCGGATGTACCGGTAGAGCCCCTTGTCCGCAATTCCCCATTTGAAGAGTTTACCCAGATAGACCTGCAGGGCGCAGGTGATGAATAAAATGGCCCCGAGTATGAACAGCACCGATCCGCCGACCCGGACGATTTTCAGGAAAAGTGTCGGGGGCAGGATCATATGGGGCAGGAAGAAAGAGGTGAGCCAGCGAGTGGCGGCGAACTGTCCCAACCAGCCGAATATGGGGTTGAAAACCGAATAGAAGAAGAAGGCGAAAGGGCTGATCATGATAATTATTTCAAAGGCGACGACAATGAAAAGAATAACGCCGGCAAAGGCGCCCAACTTTTGGAGCCGCTCTTTCAGTTTATCACCGGAATGCATTTCACCACCTCCGCGGATTTATATTCTTGAATATTTATATCAAATACCATGCCAGTAGCGCTCCTTTTTTCAAGTCTCTGAATTTGGGCCCTTTTTTCTGAATCGAAGGCCGGGAGAATAAATCCGGCCGTATATTTAGTATGCATGACAAGTGGGCGGAGGATATTTTCTATCCCCATGAGCACAGGCGTTTTAATCGAGTTTCGCCAGGCCGGACTTGAGTGCGGAAATCGTGCTTTCGATGACGGATGTCTGTCCTCGCGAAGACGCCAGGAGGGTTTCAATGGTCGCAAGTTCGTCCTTGACATACTTAGACGCCTGCCTTTTCAGGGCCTCGATGGTCCTGTTGATCCGATCCTCCCATTGAGCCGCGAGACGGGCGAGGTTCGTCTCGACCTCCCGGTCGATTTTATCCAGAAAATTTTTCTGGAAGAGGCGCCTGAATATAGACATCGGGATCAGAAACCAGATCAGGTCGAGATGAAAATCGAAAGCCCGCACCGATTTGATATCGGGTTGTTCCGGCTCATCTACGGATAGTTTCCATTCCGCCTCGGCCAGGCGGATGCCCAGGACTTTCTCGACGTTGCCGCTCAGCAGGGTCCGGAAGGTCTGCAGCGAGCGGGAGGTGCTTGCATGGGCCTTTTTGAGGGTACCGTAGAATTGGCGGTGATCTCTTCTGGAAATGGACCTCATTTCCTCGCTCATCTTGTCACCCAGCCATTCCTCGTAACAACGGGTCATTTTCCAGAGATTACATTTCCACCCCGCCATTTCTTCCTGGAGCTCTTTCTTTAATTTGACTGTGAGCGGGCCATGAAACTGCTGCAGGTGTTTGTTTATCAAAACACGGGTCTGTTTCTGGTTTTCCCGGGAGATTATGAACAGTTCTTCCCTGATCAGATCGAAGTTGACCTTCTCGTCCAGCACCTGCGCGCGCAACTGTTCCTTGTCGGAATCGGCCTGTAGGGCTGTCTTTAGCGCTATATCGAGATACCCCAGGCAACTGCCGGCCAGGCCTCTTGTTTTATGCGTGAGTATCCTGCGGAATTCGAAATCGCGGTCTGTGGACAATTTGAACAAAACCTCTGTGTTGAGCCTGCGGCGGTACCCTTCGGCATCTGATTTAGTGGAATAGAGAAAAATCGGTAATGTCCTGTTGAACTCCCTTTCCAAAGTCAGTTGGAAAAAATTGACAACTTCATCCTGCTGGTCGCGGGTGAGGAGGTCGCTCTTGGTCAGAAGCAGGGCAACATTCGGCGTATGCCGGACAAGGTCCCGGATGAGATGAAGGTCGTTTTCAGAGAGGGGCCTGTCGGAACTTATGGCCAGGAGCGCGGCGCCGACCCGGGGGAGCCAGTTTTCCGAAGTGGCCTTGTGATAGGCGAATATGCTGCCGAGACCGGGCGTGTCGACAAGGCGCAGCCCGGGATAATCATGCAGAGAGGGCAATTCGATGTCGACAATCTCTACATTTTTTTGATTGAAGGGGTTTTTTGCCTCTGAGGTGTACTCGTCAAGACTGCCGGTTTCTATTTCCAGCCGGGCGCCGTCGAAAAATGTGACCAGGGCTTTGCGTGCGGGCCCGTACTGCAGACGGCAAATGACCGTGGTCACCGGAACCACTCCCACCGGCAGGATGGGCTCGCCGACCACGGAATTTATGAATGAGCTTTTGCCCGCCTTGAACTGGCCCAGGACGGCAACATCGATGAGAGCGCTTTCATTTAGCAGGCCCTCGGCGGCATCGAGATCATTATTCAGCGAGACAATTTTGAACGCCTCGCAGGCTTCACGAATTTTTTCAAGCTGAGCGACAGCTGCCCGGTCAGAGGCTGTTGTTTTCTGATTGAGGGTTTTTTCTGCGGACATGAAAAACTCCCGGAACTCTCTTCCTGCAGGAGTTAAGATAAAAAAACTCCTGCTTTATTCAGCAGGAGTCATCAGCTTCTTGAGCGGTTACGGTGAACCCCATCACCCGAAAGAAATATATTAGAAATTTTCAGCGGCTGTCAAGGGAATTGGCCTTGCATTTTATTGGCCTGCGGGGCTCTCGCCTGTTAGAGGCAACTTTGTTTTATTACCGGTAAACGCGCACAAGATGATTGGCGATTTGGGATGTAAGGCCGATTAGAAGTGAATATTGCAAAAATCGGGGGCGCTGGGAGCGCCCCCATCCGTGGTGGTTCGTTCCGGCCGGAAGGGGGAAATCCCTCCCGTTGGATTTCCCGCAAGCGGCCGGAACGATCCGGTTGCAACTATAAACCCTGGATGCCGGCTCCCATACCCATTCCGGGGCCCATGCCCTGGCCTCTCGGGCCGCCCATCATTCCGCCCTTGGGGCCGCCCCGGTGTCCGCCTTGCATACGGGGGCATCCCCAGTTGGCCGCCTGCACTCTATCCCTCTGTTCGGGGGTGAGGAGATTGAGCTGGGCGAACCTGTATTTTGTCTGATCGGCCTGGAGCTTGCCCCTCAGGTCCTGGACTTCTTTCTGGACACTTTCAATTTTAGCCTGGTCCGGGGTCTTCTGGAGCCACAGCTGTTTTAATTCCAGGCGTTTCGCCACCATCTGGTTCCTTAACGGCAGGACCTCTTTCCAATGGGCGCTCTGCAGATCCCGGATCTTCTGGACCTGGTCGGCCGAGAGGTTCAGGCCGGGTATTGCCGTTATGTCGCAGCGGGGACCCATCCCGGGGCCGCCCATAGGGCCCCTGCCCTGGGCAAAGGCGCTGACTGCAAAGGTCAGGGCCAGCAGCCCGATTCCCAAAATAAAAAGGTTCCTCTTCATCTTCGATCTCCTTTCAATCCTTTTTTTACTTTTATTTCTGTTTTGCCATAAGCGTGCCAGCCCGCCGGGCGCGAAAAAACCCCGGAGACTCAGGCATAATGCAGCCCCCGCCGCAATCACGATGAAAAAGCTGGCTAAATTATATCCAGTTATGATATGAAGCCTGCGTATTATTTGCACATAGGTGCTTTATGAAAAAAAAGCCTTTCTGGCTTGCCGTCCCCTCCTGGATAATCCTCGGCTCCCTGGCAATCCTCATCCCGCTTTTCACGCTTATGACCATGCAGTCCATCAATGCCCAGAGGGAATTGACGACGCAGCTCCTGTTCGAAAAGGGCGACGCCCTGGTGCGGTCGTTCGAGGCGGGGGCCCGGACGGGCCTGGGTATGAAATGGGGCAGCTTTGAAATCCAGAAACTCCTCATCGATACCGCCCAGCAGCCCGGGGTCGATTACCTGATCGTAACCGACCTGAAGGGGAAAATACTTGCCGACAGCGACCCGACCATGGTCGGCGAGACTTACGGCAGCGAGCTGGAATCATTGCGGGAGACAAAGACCGGACAGGCGTTCTGGCGCCGGATCACCCGCACCGAGCAGTCCGAGCCGGGAGGGCCGGAGAAAACGGAAAACACATTCGAGGTGTACCATTATTTCTCCCTTTCGGATTCGGATGCTCCGGACGCCGTAATTTTCCTCGGCCTCGACATGGACCCCGTGCTGGCGGCGCGCAACCAGGACATTATGCGCACCGTCGTCATCGCGGCGGTCCTGCTCCTCCTGAGCATCGCGGGCATCCTTTTCCTTCTACTGGCGCAGGCTTACAGGTCGGCAAGGAGTTCGCTCGCCAGGGCGGAGGCCATGTCCGAGACCCTGATCAGGAACATGCCCATCGGGCTGGTCGCCCTCGACCTGTCCGGCAGGTTTGTCAGCATGAACGAGGCCGCCGGGTCTCTCCTCGGCGTGGAAAGCGAAAGCCTGGAGGGGAGGGGCTCGGCCGAAATTCTTCCCGGCGCGCTGCAGGACGCGATCGCGTCCGTTCTTAGGAATTCCGGGTCGAGTCCGGGCACCGGGTCCGGGCGCGACACATTTGCTGCAGAAGCGCAATGCCGGGTGGGAGGCCGGGAGAATGCCACCCTTGAGATCATGGCCGCCCTGATGAGAGATGATGACGGCGAGCCGCTGGGCGCCGTTGCCCTGTTTCGGGACCTGACGGAAATCCGCCAGTTGCGGGAAGAGATCGCCCGCAGCCAGAGGCTCGCCTCAATCGGCAACCTCGCGGCGGGTGTTGCGCATGAGATCCGCAACCCGCTGAGCTCGATAAAGGGATTTGCGACGTACTTCAAGGAGCGATACCGGGACAATCCCGAAGACAGCGGCACGGCCCAGATCATGATCGAAGAGGTGGACCGCCTCAACCGGGTCATCAGCCAGCTTCTGGAACTCGCCCGCCCCTCCGGCGTTAGACTTGAAACTCGCGATGTCTGCGACCTGATCCGGCACGTGCTGGTCCTGGTCCGCCGGCAGGCTGAAGCCGGGGCGATCGAGTTAATCGCCCATATGCCTGACTGCCCGGCCTTTGCCGAGATTGACCAGGACAAAATGGAGCAGGCGCTGCTCAATGTATTCCTGAATGCGGTACAGGCGAGCCCGGTGAACGGAGCCGTTTCGGTCACGGTGGAGAAAGAGGGCGGCCGCGTGCGGATCGGGATCGCCGACGAAGGAAAGGGCATAAGCGAGCAGGACCTCCCCCGCATCTTCGATCCATATTTTACGACAAAGCCTTCCGGCACAGGCCTCGGCCTCGCGATCGTCAGCAAGATAGTCGAAGCGCACCGCGGCGAAGTTAGGGCGGTAAGCCGCGAAGGGCAAGGCACAAAAATTGAAATATCAATTCCGGAGAAATCCCCGGACAAGACGGAAAAGGAACATTATGAAACAAAAAAGCTCAATCCTGATCGTTGACGACGACCGCGCGCACCGGACCATGCTGCGCACCCTGCTGTCAGGCTGGGGCTACCAGGCCGCGGAGGCGGCGGACGGCTCCGCGGCGGTTGAAGAAGTCGGCAAAAAACCTTTCGATCTCGTCCTGATGGACATTCGCATGGCAGTGATGTCGGGACTCGAAGCGCTGGCCAAAATCAAGGCCCTGAACCCGGCCATACCGGTTATCCTGATGACGGCCTATGCCTCGGTTGAAACGGCGGTGGACGCGCTCAAAAAAGGCGCATACGACTACCTTATAAAGCCGCTCGATTTCGACGAGCTGAAGCTGGCGCTCGGCAGGGCCATGGAGCACAGCAGCTTGCGCCAGGAGAATATCCGCCTTAAAGAAAGCCTCGGGGCCATGTTCGACAGGCGCAACATAATCGGCCGCAGCGAGATCATAACACGGCTGCTTGATACGGTGGCACAAATAGCCCCCACCGAGGCGACGGTCCTCCTGACAGGAGACTCCGGCACCGGAAAGGAGATGATCGCCGGGGCGATCCACTTCAACAGTTTCCGCAAGGACGGCCCGTTCGTGAAGATCAACTGCGCGGCCCTGACCGAGACGCTGCTCGAATCGGAGCTGTTCGGGCACGAGCGCGGCGCCTTCACCGGCGCGGACCGTCGCAAGGAGGGCAAGTTCCGGCAGGCGGACCACGGCACGCTGTTCCTCGACGAGGTAAGCGAAATGTCTCTGGCAATGCAGGTAAAGCTCCTGCGCGTCCTCCAGGAGCGCGAGCTGACGCGCGTCGGAGGCGAGGAGGTCCTGAAAGTGGATGTGCGGCTGATCGCGGCCACGAACCGCGACCTCATCAAGGAGATTGAGGCGGGGAGGTTCCGGGACGACCTCTTCTACAGGCTCAACGTGATAACTCTCCATGTCCCCGCCTTGCGCGAGCGCCGGGAGGACATCCCTCTTCTTGCCCAGCAATTCCTGACCCAGTTTGCGGAGAAGAACCGCAAGACGCTCAAGGGCTTCACGCCCCAGGCCATGGACCACCTGCTGAAGCACGATTGGCAGGGAAATGTCCGCGAGCTGATGAATTCCATCGAACGCGGGGTCGTCCTTTCCAGGGGCGAGTACCTGGACACAAACGATCTCGCCCTGGTTGCGAGGCCCGGCGCGGCAGCGGCCATGGAAACGCCGGCGGATATCCTGTCGGGGCAGCCTTTAGAGGAGGTCGAGAAAGCCGCCATTATCAGGATGCTCGACCAGGTCAACGGCAATAAAAGCGAAGCGGCCCGCCGGCTCGGCATCACCCGCCGGACGCTTCACCAGAAGTTGAAGAAGTTCGGGCTGATGTGACGGGCTTTTCCCTTGCTTCACACCTGGTTATAAATTATTATGCACGCCCGATTCCAAACATTAAGTTTGACAAAACATAATACGTAACACTGAATTGACGATTAGCTGCTGTTCAAGAGATCTGACTGGAGAAAAATGACTGCGCGAAAACTCCCGCCCGCCGATCTGATACGCATAACGCTGCAGGTATTGTGGATAGCCGTCCTGATTGCCGCAACCTTCTGGATCATGCGCCCGTTCATTCCATCCCTGATCTGGGCCGCCATGATCGTCGCCGCAACCTGGCCGCTCATGATCAGGGTGGAGAAATGGCTCTGGGGAAAGCGGGCACTGGCCGTCGCGGCCATGACCCTGGCCATGCTCTTTGTCTTTATCGTGCCCTTCTCGCTGGCCGTTGCCGTGATTTTTGAAAATGCGGGCGCCATAGGAGCCTGGCTCAAAACGCTGGAGAAGATGAGCGTGCCCGCACTCCCGGGTTGGCTGGCGGGGCTCCCCTTCATAGGCCCGAAGCTGGCCTTATCGTGGCAGAGCGTGGCAGCCGGGCCGGAAGGGCTTTCGGCGCGCCTGGCGCCTTACGCGGGCATGATCCTGAGCTGGTTTGTGTCCCAGGCCGGCAGTTTCGGGCTGATAGCCGTGCAGTTTCTGCTGACCGTCTTCATTGCGGCTGTCTTCTACTCTAAAGGAGAGACAGTCTCCGCAGGCATAATCAGCGTGGCCCGCAAACTGGGCGGCCGACATGGAGAAGAGGTCGCGCACCTTGCCGCCCGGACCATCAGGGGAGTCGCCCTGGGCATAGTCGGAACAGCATTGGTGCAGTCCGTGCTCGGGGGCGTCGGCCTGGCCGTGGCCGGCGTGCCGGCGGCGGCGCTGCTGACCGCATTCATGTTCATTCTTGCCGTCGCCCAGCTCCCGCCGGCGCTGGTGCTTATTCCGGCCGTGATCTGGCTCTACTATGACGGCCAGACCGCCTGGGGGACGGCATTGCTTGTCTGCACAATCGTGGTCAGCACGATAGACAATTTCCTGAAGCCGATGCTCATCCGCATGGGGGCCGACCTGCCTCTGCTTTTGATCTTTGCCGGAGTTATCGGCGGCCTCGTCGGGTTCGGCGGGGTGGGGCTTTTTATCGGCCCGGTGGTCCTGGCGGTCTCCTACCGGCTGATGGAAGTCTGGGTGGGGCGCACGGAAGCGGATGTCCGGCAGGACCTCGAACAAGCCAGCAACTGAGCTTCAGATCAAATCGGCGGCCGCGATTCCGGCCCTCAATCACTGGAAACTCTCGTACAGTTTTAACGGCGCGCTTATGATCCTGTTCATGATTGAGTAGAGCTGGGTGCCGATGGCCGTCGGGTCGAGCGGCACGATTATCGGGCTCGATGGGTTTCCGTAGACCCCGACGGGGATGGCGAGGATGCCTTTAAAGAAATATTTCACGACCGGTATCCGGCTGATCAGGTAATCAAATGTGCGCAAAGGCGACACCAGGACCGTGAGCTCAACCCTGTTTCGGGCGAGGTCGATGAACCCTTCCCCGGCCAGACCCAGCGTAGGTCCCCGCATCTCGAATTCGGAGATTTCGATCCGCGATCCGTTTATCCTTCCCTTTATTGAAAAAAGTCCGTATGGCAGGCCCTCGGCCCCTATCGTGGGAATCCTGCCGAGAAAAATCTGGGTTACATTGAGATATTCAAGAATGCTGCCGAGGAGATGCGCCCTGTAGATCAGGCCCCTTCTCGCCGTGAATGTGAACTCCCCCTTGAGATTATCGGGCACCTCCCCCGAAGCGGTTACTTCTCCGTTGAAATCGAACCGGCCCGAAGCCGCCGTCTGCTGCTCCATCAGGCAGGCCAGCACCGGCGCAAGGTCCATGTTCAGGACCGCCGACCGGAAATTCATGCCGGTCCCCACCGGCGTTATATCTATCGTGCCCGGCAGGGGCATGCCGCAGATGAAATCCTTTGTGAAGTTGAGCCTGACGAGGCGGCTCCCGAGAGTGACATCAACGCTGAACGGCTCCGCCGCATATTTTTTGATTATGAACCGGTTGGATGAAATGGTGATCTTACCCCTCAACGGCAAATCCCAGAACTTTGAAGGCTCCTCCCGGCCTTTTTCCTGTCCGTGACTCTGCAATTCCGCGATCATCGCCTCTAGCCTCTCGTATACGATCAGGTCAGTGAGGACGTTGAGTTTAAGCTCCAGGAATTCGCCCTTCCGCTCGACAGAACCGGCTGTTGTAAAACTCTGGTTTCCCCATGTCAGCCCCGCCGATTCAATCAAGTAACTGTCCGGATCGGCTTTCAGGGTGATGGTCTCGATCCTCAGCGGATAGGAGCTCTTTTTGACAGGAATCAGGATGTCTGCCGCGCTGACCCGGCCGGTAATAGATGCCAGGACGGGTTTCCCGGCGGGCACATGACCCGATAGTTTTCCGATAATGAACGCGTTTTCCTCGAACTCGTTGACGACCAGAGTGTCGACTGTTTTCTTGTGAAGGCGGCCGGAGTATTGGAAATCCGCGCCTTCAGGCGCGATTTTCAACGTTATGCTTGCATCGCTCCGGGCATCCTTGACGTGGAAATTCGCAACCTCCCATGACGAGGGTTTGCGCGCGAGGTCCAGGTCTATGCGCGGGCCCTCCTCGGGGGTGAGGACGCCTCTAAAGGAGAACTCTTTCGGGTACTTCCATTCCAGCCGGGAATCCCGGACCCCGATGGATGCGGGGACCTTGATGTATTTCGGGATGGGCTGGTATTGCGACGCCCAGGTCAGGGTGTCCCTGCCGATCGTGCCGGCAATATCGAGCGCCGCCGATGAGAACTTATTGTCCTGGAACCTGATTGTGCCTGCGAGGTTGAGGGCCGAGTCGAGCAGGGCGGTCCGGGCCTTTTCCAGCGAGAGCGTTTCCTGGTCGAAACTGAACCTGCCGTCCAGCTTCGAGGAGGGGAAATCCCCGGACTCGATTGTGACATTCCGGGCCTCGCCGGACCCTGCATAGGCCCAGGTGGAAGAATCGGGCAGGGCGCCCGTAAACCGGAAGAAATCCAGGACCACCGAGCCGGCCAGGTCCAAGTCAGGCCCAATCCGCTCATTGAGATAATCCCATCCTTCGAGTTCATTAAGGGCGAGCTGGGTCCGGCCGCCGCTTATCTCCAGCCGCGCCACCCCGTCCGTCCGGAACTTCCCCGCTATGCCGGAAACGGATGAGCTGCCGAATTTCCCGCTGACCCCGGAAAAGGCGAAATCCCGTGAGGCCGCCGAGCCCGTGGCGCTGAATGCGCCTTTCGGGATTTCAAATGGATAGGGGGCGCCCGCCAATTCAAGAAGAACGCCGTCCAGGCTTCCCGAGACATTATATATCCATTTTGCCGGGATCTTCAGGGGGCCTTCCGCCCGCAATTTTTCAACCTGGGCCGACCCGTTCAGGGACGCCAGTTTGCCCAGGTACTGTTTACGGTATTCCTGGAATATGCGCCATTTCTGGATTTCGTTGAGGTCCAGGGAGACCGCATCGGCGCCGGCCTGCACGTAAACGTCGTCCCCGGTCCCTTTCAGCAGGGCGGAAAGGTTTTCAAATGAAGATTTCCCGACAGTCCCCTGGACGCCGATGGCTTCTATCGTGCTTTCGCGCGGGGACTGCCGATCGCAGGCGGCGCTGAACCTGCCCGCGTCCAGTTTTATGGTCTGGGCTGCCATTTCCGTGTGCAGTGAGATGTGGTCGAGGTCCCCGGAGAAGGAATAATTCCATTCGGAAGGGCGCATCAGGGGGCCGCTGAAGCTGATGGACGACAGGGTTATCCGTCCGTCCAGGGAATTAATTTCTTTCAGCGGGCCCGTCCTCAATTTGCCGAAAACGCCCCAGTCCCGCAGTTCGTTCAACTGGATCGCCGCCTGGTCAATTTCCGTCGAGATGACCGGCAGATCGCCTTCCCACGTCAGGGACGCTTCGGCCCCGGAGAGCGAAGAGCCTCCCGCCGCAATGCTCAGGGTCTTGGCCGCCAGCTTGTCTTCGGCAAACGGGAATCGGCCCCGCACGTTCAGGGGCCCCCAGGGCGACGAAGCGCTTGCCATGCTCAGGGAAAGCTCATCGCGGCTGATGCCGGCGTCCAGGTTTATTCCGGTAAATACGAATGAAACCCCGCCCGCCCTGCGCACATTGAGCTTGCCCTCGACAACGGCCAGCTCGGCCCCCGGCGAGCGGCTTGAAATTTCCGTCAGGGCCGGGATTATCTTCCGCCGGACCGTTTCCGGAGTGAAAGGGGCCTCTTTTTTGCGCGAAGGAGCTGTGGTTATATCGGGCCCGTCAAGCACCGCCCGGGCGATCCGGAATTCTCCTTTCAGTAGATACACGATCCGGGGGTAGAGATCGATTTGCGTGATAATGCCCTCCGCAAAATCCGGGCGGTTGAATCTGACCTTGTGGACGCTGATTCCAAGCCGGGGAAAGATAATCAGGTTTGTTTTTTCGAACTGGACCGTCCCTTCCAGGGCCTTGTCGATCTCCGTCTTGGCGCGGCTGCGCACCCACTCCGAATTTACCAGGTAGGCCGCCGTAAAATAGAGAGCCGCAAGCAGCCCGATCAAAAGGCCTGCCGCGGCAAGGGTCAGCCATCTCTTTCCGGCAATCCGCACTTCAGCGCTCCTTTGCAGAGTTAATCGGAGACTCTTTGCGCAAGGTCATTGTTACTCAGAAAACCCCGGCCATTTTTTACCTCTAACCGCTCCCCGAAATCCATCCATTTCATTTCATTTTACGGCAATTCCTGCATGATAAAAACGCCAAAGAATGATATATTAAATCACTTCACGGGCCGGATTGCCAGTTCCGGCTCTTTTCAAAGGAAAATCAAGAACTTACGAGGAAGTAAATGGAGCAGCTTTTTCAAAAAAACATCCCGGTCAATATCGAAGACGAGATGAAAAAATCCTATATGGATTACGCTATGAGCGTCATCATCGGCCGGGCCATCCCCGATATCCGCGACGGGCTCAAGCCGGTCCACCGCCGGGTCCTCTACGCCATGTCGGAAATGGGAAACACCTGGAACAAACCCTATAAAAAATCGGCGAGGATCGTCGGGGACATCATAGGCAAGTACCACCCACACGGCGATGCCGCCGCCTATGATACAATCGTGAGGATGGCGCAGGACTTCTCGATGCGCTATCCCCTCATAGACGGGCAGGGCAATTTCGGCTCGATCGACGGCGATCCCCCCGCGGCCATGCGTTACACTGAGATCAGGATGGCCAGGATAGCCGACGAGCTCCTGTCCGACCTGGACAAGGACACGGTCGATTTCGCTCCCAACTACGATAACTCCCTCAGCGAGCCCACGGTCCTTCCGTCCCGGCTCCCTCTGCTGCTGCTGAACGGCTCCGCCGGGATCGCGGTCGGCGTGGCCACCAATATCCCGCCCCATAACCTTACGGAGATAATTGACGGGACCGTCGCCCTGATCAGAGACCCCGCCATTACAGTCGACACACTGATGGGCCATGTGCAGGGGCCGGATTTTCCGACGGCCGGTTTCATCAACGGTCGCGAGGGCATCGTTTCCGCGTACCGCACGGGCCGCGGCGTGATCCGCATCCGCGCCCGGGCCAGCATCGAGCGCAACGCCCGCAACGACAAGGAAAGCATAATTATCACGGAACTGCCTTACCAGGTGAACAAGGCCAACCTGATAGAGAAGATCTCGGACCTGGTAAAGGAAAAAAGGATCACCGGCATCTCCGACCTGCGCGACGAGTCCGACCGCGACGGCATCCGGATCGTGATAGACCTGAAGCGCGACGAGATACCGGCGATTACCCTCAACCAGCTCTACAAGTTTACCCAGATGGAGGCTACCTTCGGGATAATCATGCTGGCCATCGACGGCGGGCAGCCCCGGGTAATGAATCTGAAGGAAATCCTCGGCAAGTTCATTGATTTCCGCAAAGAGGTGGTGACCCGCCGGACGGTGTTCGAGCTCAATAAGGCAAACGAGCGGGCCCATATCCTGGAAGGGCTCCTGATTGCCCTGAACCGCATCGATGAGATAATCGCGCTGATCAAGGCCTCCGCCAACCCGCAGGAGGCGCAGGCCGGCCTGTGCGGCAGGTTCGGACTGTCCGAAGTCCAGGCCAAGTCGATCCTGGAAATGCGCCTGCAGCGCCTGACCGCCCTGGAGAGGAATAAGATCGAGGATGAGTACAAGGAAATCACCGCACTGATAGCGAGACTGAAGGCTATCCTGGCCGATCCCAGAAAAGTCCTGAAGGTGATCGAGGACGAACTCCAGGAAATCAAGAAAAAGTACGGGGACGAGCGCCGGACCGAGATCGTCATGAGCAGCGAGGACATCAATATCGAGGACATGATCGTCGAGGAAGACATGGTCGTGACCGTATCGCACCACGGCTACATAAAGCGCAACGCCGTGAGCCTCTATCGCAGCCAGCACCGCGGCGGCAGGGGCAAGGTCGGGATGGCCACGAAGGACGAGGACTTTGTCGAGAACATCTTCATCTCGTCGACCCACAACTATATCCTGATCTTTACCAACAAAGGCAAGGCCCACTGGCTCAAGGTCTACCAGGTGCCGCAGGCGGGCCGGGCCGCCCGGGGCAAGGCCATTGTCAACCTGATACAGATCGCCCCCGGCGAGCGGGTCGCGGCAATCCTGCCGGTAAAGGAATTCGTGCCGGGCAAATTCGTCGTGATGGTAAGCCGCAAGGGCATAATAAAAAAGACCGACCTGGAGGCCTTCTCGCGGCCGCGCTCGGGCGGCATTATCGCCGTTTCCATCGACGATGACGATGAATTGATCGATGTGCGCCAGACCAACGGTGACCAGGATATTTTTCTGGGCACGCGCAAGGGCATGGCCATCCGCTTCAGCGAAAAGGACGTCCGCGACATGGGCCGGACGGCCCGCGGCGTCATAGGCATCAGGATGGACGACGACGATATCCTGGTAGGCATGGAGATCATCACTGACGGCAACTCGATTATGACAGTATCGGAGAGGGGCTACGGCAAGCGCACGGAAAGTGTGGAATACCGCGCTCAGGGCCGCGGCGGCCGCGGCATAATCAATCTGAGGACGGTTTCCAAGGTAGGGTGCGTATCCGGCATCCGCCAGGTGAGCGGGGACGAGGACGTACTGCTCATAAGCAATTCCGGCAATATAATCAGGCTCAGGGCCGACGAAGTTCCCGTTATCCATCGCAGCACCCAGGGCGTGCGGCTCATCGACCTGGCCCCGGAGGAAAAGCTTGTAGGGCTTGCCCGGGCCGAGCGGGGCAGCGACGCCAGGGAAGACGAGGGCGACATGGCCGATGCGGACGACATGAACGGAAACGGGGATTCCGACCCGGAACTTATATAGATCCGACTTTTTTAGAGTGAGCAGGACCAGCGACGGGTATGTCAAAAATAGAGCCTTCGCTGATGCTCGGGATGACAAAGGCAAGTGTCATTCAGAGGGAGCGGAGGCGACCGAAGAATCTATTTTTACTTTCCCTTTCCCTTGATCTCCTTCCCACGAGCAGAGAGGGAGTTTCGGAAAAGGTTTAAAGGGTCCCCTTGGAAGGGGACAGTAAAGAAATGATCCGTTACCGGCAGTTCTATCACACGGCCGATCTTGGCATCGAGGTCTTCGGCGGGACTGCCGAAGAATTGTTCGCGAACGCGGCATTCGCGATCTTCGATCTGATCACCGATCCGGACTGCGTTGAATTGCGCGAGACCCGCAGGATCTGCGTCGAGGGGGTGGACAAGGACGACCTGCTCGTCAACTTCCTGCGCGAATCTCTCTACCTTTTCAACGGCGAGCGCTGGCTCGCCGGGGAGTTCGTCCTTGTCGAATTTGCCGATGAGAGCCTCGTCGCCGAGGCAAAGGGGGAGCCCTTCGACCCCGCAAGGCACCGCATCAAGACTGAACTGAAGGCCGTCACCTACCACCAGCTCGGAATCAGGGAAACGCCGGAGGGCTGCACGACAAAGGTGGTGTTCGATGTCTGATATCAATCTCGAAAAAATCGATGAGTACCGCTGGAAAATCGCCCGCAGGGGAGAAATGCGCGTCCCGGGGATCATCTATTCCAGCCGGGAGCTCATGAAGGAGCTGAAGAACGACCAGAGCCCGGTCCAGGTCTCCAACGTAGCCCATTTGCCCGGGATCGTGAAATACTCCCTCGCAATGCCCGACATCCACTGGGGGTACGGGTTTCCGATCGGCGGGGTAGCCGCTTTCGACTTGAACGAGGGCGTGATCTCGCCGGGGGGTGTCGGCTACGACATAAACTGCGGCTGCCGGCTGGTCACAACAAAGCTCCACTATGACGAAGTGAAGGACGTCCTGTCCGATCTCACCCATTGCCTTTTTCGCGACATCCCTTCCGGAGTGGGCTCCACTGGACAGCTCAAGCTCAAACAGAGCGAGGTGAAGGACGTCCTGAAAGGCGGGGCCCACTGGGCCGTCAAAAACGGCTACGGCTCGCAATCCGACCTGGAAACAACGGAAGAGGGAGGCCGGCTGGAGAGCGCCGATCCCGATTGCGTGAGCGATCGCGCGATCGAGCGCGGCCGGGAACAGGTGGGTACGCTGGGCTCAGGCAACCACTTCCTGGAAATCGAGGTCGTCGAACAGGTCTTCGACCCGCAAAAAGCCGATACGTTCGGCCTTGAGGAGGGCCAGGTGAATATCCTGATCCACTCCGGCTCGCGCGGGCTCGGATACCAGGTCTGCGACGACTACCTGGCGCGCATGGTCAGGGAGAACCAGAAGATGGGGCTCAAACTGCCCGACCGGCAGCTCGCCTGCGCCTTTATCAACTCCGATGCGGGCCGGGAATATTTCGCGGCCATGAGCTGCGCCGCCAATTACGCCTGGGCCAACCGGCAGATGATGATGCACTGGACGCGGCAATGCCTCGAACGCTTCTTCGGGAAGGGCCCGCGGGAGCTCGGGATGCGGCTCCTGTACGACGTTTGCCACAACATCGCCAAGATGGAGGAACTCCCGGTTGACGGCAAAATGGTGAAACTCTGCGTGCACCGCAAAGGGGCGACCAGGTCGTACCCGCCGGGCCACCGGGCGCTGCCGGACATCTATCGCGCAACCGGCCAGCCCGTGCTGATCCCGGGCGACATGGGATCGGGCTCCTATGTGCTTGTCGGAACGCAAACCGCCTACGAGGAGACTTTCGGGAGCACCTGCCACGGGGCGGGCCGGGTAATGAGCCGCGCCCAGGCGACCAAGGCAAGCCGCGGCCGCGCTATCAAGCGGGAGATGGAGCAGCGGGGGGTCCTCGTCCTGGCCTCCGGGCGGGCCACGCTGCTGGAGGAAATCCCGGAAGCTTACAAGAACATCCACGAAGTCGTGAACGTAGTGCACGAAGCGGGCCTCTCCAGAAAGGTGGCACGCCTGCGCCCCATCGCCTGCATCAAGGGTTAAACGAAATTACATGTTCCCCTCCCCTTTTTTGATGGGGGCTGGGTAAATGTTTTATGTTCAAAATGCTGCAAATAAACACTCACGCTCCTGCTCTTTCGGTGGACATCAAGTTCGATGTAAATGGTTTGCCTGTGAAATCGACTTTGTTAGCTCGTTCGGCATGTGATTTTTGTGGCAAAAAAC
>CAZKYN010000016.1:0-23568 GCA_964556675.1 uncultured Syntrophaceae bacterium | reverse complement strand
GATTGACGTTTTGAAGCTCATGACCGGGCGGAGGTTTGCTTTTGTCACTGTTGCCGGGCCCGGGTAAATGCCATAAGTCATTATCCCCGGCCTGATCATATCCAGGTCGAACTCACGGAAATTCAGGACGCCCCCGCTGTTGGACATATGGCGGAGGGGGACCTTGATGCCGCGCTCCTCCAGTTCCGCCAGCAGCCTGCCGAAGTTCTCCCACTGCTTGCGGTTGTACTCCTCGTCTTCAATTTCGCTGCATGAAAGATGGCTGAAGATCCCCTCCAGATTGAGATTGGGCATCTTCAGAATATGTTCAACAAGGCTGAGCGCCTCGTAATGGATCGTGCCGCCGCGTCCCATGCCGGTGTCTACTTCGAGATGGACATTGGCGACTGAGCCGGCCCCGGCAAAGCGCTTCTGCAGTTCTTTCGCGAACGGCAGGTTCGAAACCGAAGGGCTCAGGTTATACTTGATGATTTCGTTGATCTCGGAATTCGTCGATGGGCTGAGGATGACAACAGGCGCTGTTATGCCGCCGACCCGCAGCTGCACGCCTTCATCGGCGTTGGCTACCCCCAGGCAGAAAGCCCCGTTCTTCATGGCCATATTGGAGATTTCTATGGCGCCGTGGCCGTAAGCGTCTGCCTTGACGACCTGGAGCACTTTCACGCCCTTGCCGGTAAGCCTCTTGATCTCCCGCCAGTTGTGGCTGAAATTGTCGAGATCGACTTCAACCCAGCTGCGGTATTTTCCATTCCTTTCTCCTGCCATCTGATCCTCGGGACCTTACTTCCTCGTCATCGTGAATACGCCGTCCCAATTGTCCGGCGGGCTATTCTTTAACTCATTGCACCTGCGGATGTAAAGCCCGGAGACGCTGTCTCCGGGTTTAATCTCCAGGGCCCGGTTGAAGGCCGCAACAGCTTCGTCCCATGATCCCTTTTTATAGAGGTCAAGTCCCTTGTTGAATATTTCCATGAAACCGGCCCAGGACCCGGCATCCTTTATATCGCAGATCAGTTCGTAAATCTTCACAGGCACGTGCTTGCCTTTAACCCTGACCGAGTCGATTTCCCGGCAGAAGAGCCTGCCGTTGATTTTATCGTAGGTGTATTCGCTGATGACTATGCTGGTGCCGTACTCTTTGTTTATCCCCTCAAGCCGGGCGCCCAGGTTCACGCTGTCGCCCATGACCGTGTAATCGAACCGCATATCCGATCCCATATTGCCCACAACCATATCCCCGGTGTTGATCCCCACGCCGATGCGGATTACGGGCCTGCCCTCGGCCTCCCATTTCTTCTGCAGTTTGCCGAGTTCCTCAGTCATCTCGATGGCCGTGCGGCAGGCCCTTTCGGCATGGTCCGGCTGGTCCAGCGGGGCACCGAAGACCGCCATAATGGCGTCGCCGATATACTTGTCGAGCAGGCCCTCATACTTGAATACGATATTGGTCATGGCAGTCAGGTACTCGTTGAGCAGTCTGACCAGTTCTTCGGGCGAAAGGCTTTCCGATATTGTCGTGAACCCGCGGATATCGGAGAACAGGACCGTGAGGTCTTTCTTGTCCCCGCCCAGCTTGAGCTTGGACGGGTCCTTGAGCATCTCGTTGATAACGGAGTTCGTCAGATAATACTGGAAAGCGCCCCTGATCTTCTTTTTCTCTTTTTCCTCTGTGACGTACTTGTAGATGGTAATCCCGAGGTAAGCGGCAACTCCGGCGAGGACGGGGTAGACGAGATTGAGCCACAGGCTGTATTTCGAGAAAATCAGGTAATTCAGGACGACATAGGCCGAGACGATTACGGCGCCCAGGGCCAGCCCCTGCAGCGCCCTGACTCGCGGGACAACGAGGCCCATGAATATACCAACCAGGAGAATGGCCGAGAGGTCGAACAGGGCTGTCCAGCCCGGACGGCGGATGAAATTGCCGCGCAGGATATTGTCGATAACATTGGCGTGGATTTCCGTGCCCGGGTAGACGGTGCTGTAAGGAGTCACCCTGATATCGTTGATGCCGATCGCAGTGGCCCCGACAAGGATTATCTTCCCCCGGAACAGTTCAGGAGAAAGCCGCCCCTTGATAATGTCGGAAAAGGAATAATGGGGAAAAGTCCGGGGCGGGCCCGCGAAATTCACCAGCATGCGTCCGGATTCGTCCGTCGGGATCTCGAGGTCGCCGATCCTGACGGCCTCCACTCCGACTTCCGAGATGGTCAGGGACAGCATCGGCCAGTCAAGGTACTGAAGAAGGAGGGCCAGGGAAAGCGGCATGTAAAAATCGTCTTTCAGCCCCACGACGAGCGGCGCCCACCGGATTACGCCGTCCCGGTCCGGGAAAACATTGAAATACCCGCTGTTCTCGCAGCTTCCGGAAATCTCCGGAATATTGGACGCGGCGGAATAAGCCTTTATCAATGCAGTCTGATCGGGCGGCCCCTTCACCTGCACTATTCCGTATTTCGCTCCTGCGGCCCCCTTCTCCGCGGCTTCCATGTCTTTCGGGTCCAGGTGTTTGACTTCCCGGTCGGACATGTGGAAGAAGAAACCCAGCGTAACATATTCCGTGGCCTTTATAGCCCTGGCGAACCGGGAATCCGTATCGGCCTCGGCGGTCTTTTGCGCCATGATCCCCTTCATCCTGCCGTCGCTGAGGCCCTCCGCCTCCAGCTCCTTGGATATATCCCTGATGTCCCTGAGGGAGTTCGCGTCAGGTTCGGAGAAGACCACGTCGAACCCTATCGCCTTGGCCCCGTAACCTTTCAGGAGGGTCACCAGTTCGCCAAGGACCGTGCGCGACCACGGCCATCTGCCGATTTCCTTGAGGCTTTTCTCGTCAATAGCGACGATGGCGACTTCGTCGCCGGGAGTGATCACGCCCCTGGACATCATCCTGATGTCGAAGGCCTTGAGCTCGATAAACCTGAAGAGTTGCACGTTTGCGATGTAGAGGGAGGTGAAGATAAAAACAACAAGGACGCTGATTTTGAAGGGCGATATCGTGTAAAATGATTTAGGGATTCTCATGAGTCAGCGAAATCCTGCCGGATATCAGTTTCAAATTTGGCGGAAAAGGGATAAAATCTTGACAAAGAGTGACCTGTTAATATAAAAAAATCTCTCTTTTGGACCAAGCCTTTAAGCCGCCGTAGCTCAGCCGGTAGAGCAAGCGATTCGTAATCGCTAGGTCAGCAGTTCGATTCTGCTCGGCGGCTCCAAATTTTCCCTGCTGGATCATTAATTCAGTTTTCCAAAAAAACTTTTCAAAGCCCGGATGCGAGGGCCCCCGAATCTTGAGTCAAGAGGCGTACTATGGTCGAACGCCGCAGTGACGAAAGATGAGGGAAACGAAGCAGATGGGCGTTTTTCAACAGTTTGGCTATCCCATTGCGTCTTCCAACTGCCTTCCGCCTAATACATGCACATGCAGGTGGAAAATGATCTGGCCGCCTTCTTTATTGGTATTGACGACCGTCCGGAAACCGCTCCTATCGATCCCTTTCAGCTTTGCGATTTCCTGCACGGCCCGGCTCAGGGACCCGAGCAGGACTGAATCTGCGGGATTCAGGTCCATCAGGGTCGGTATATGCGTTTTCGGAATGATGATCACGTGGACCGGCGCCATGGGGTGGATGTCGTCAAACGCAAGGATGTTCTCATCTTCATACACCTTGCTGCTGGGGATTTCGCCTTTTACTATCCGGCAGAAAATGCAATTCTCCATTTTGCCCCCCTATTGAGATATTTTTACGGCCTCTTCCAGCCTGATTGCCCCGGTGTAAAGGGCTTTTCCGATAATAACTCCCATTATGCCGCTTTGCTCAACCTTCTTCAGTTCGCGGATGTCCTGCAGGGAAGCCACGCCGCCCGAGGCGATAACGGGAATCCCGACCGATTCGGCCAGCTTGCGCGTGGCCTCCAAATTCACGCCCGTCTCCATGCCGTCCCTATTTATATCGGTATAAATTATGGAATCAAGGTTAAATTGCTTGAAACTGCCGGCAAGCTCAACAGCGCTCCTGGTGGTAGCCTCGGTCCACCCCTCGACGGCAACCATGCCGTCCCGGGCATCAATGCCGACTATGACCCGTCCCGGGAATTTCGCGCTGGCGGCCCCCACCAGTTCGGGCTTCTTGAGGGCAACCGAGCCCAGAATGGCATACCGGATACCTGCATCGAAGTACGATTCGATCGTATCGAGGTCCCGGATGCCTCCTCCCAATTCTATCGGCACAGTGATTTCGGAGGCGATCCTGCGGATGACCTCCCGATTGCGGGGAGTACCGGCAAGAGAGCCGTCGAGATCGACGATATGAATCCGCCGGGCTCCGGCAGCCTGCCACCGCATGGCGACCTCGACTGGATCGGATGAATACACCGTCGAGCGGCTGAAATCGCCCTGCTTCAGCCTGACGGCCTGGCCGCCTTTCAAGTCTATGGCAGGAATTACCAGCAAAATTCTTCTCCCTGTGACAATAGCGGCGGGTTATTGCCGGGAGCGGCCCGGGGACAAAGATGTACAAAGCCTCATTCCACTATCCTTTCAGCAGCGCCTTCGGGCACGCGCACCGGAAATGTAACCAGGATTTCATCGAGCCCCAGGTCGGCAAGTTCTTCGGAGGTCAGCCACTTGCCGCCGCCCTTAATGAACGAGCGTGCCTGGAGCAGGTTTTCGAACAGAGATTGTTGCGTGCGGGTAAAGAGACCCTTCCAGAGGACGGCTCCGTCGCTCGTCCGTACCAGGTATATCCCGAATGCGACCGAAGCCGGTTTTTCAACCGACAGGGGGTACCCCACCCTCTCCCGAAAGCAGAAGACATGCCCCGTGATGACGGCGTCGGCATTCAAGTCGCGGCCCACTTTCTGCAGAGAGGACACACTCCACATTTTGAATGAATCGGGAGAAAGCGCAGACCTTGACTTTTCGGAAATCTTCCAGGAAATATCGCTGTAAACGGCGGTCTTCTTCACAAAAAGCTCTTCCAGGATCCTCTCGGACCCTGCAGGTATGGGGCAGGTCCGGAAGATGGCGCCGGAAACCGGGCAGCGCGCGCTGTCGCGGCCGCTGTCGGATTCAGCCGAGCTCCGGAAGGGGGCAATAGCTATTATTTTGAATTTGAGGTCGGCGGCTTCGGGGTCCTTAACCTCGCCCCAGGCGCACAGGGGCAGGCACGCCGATAAAAACACCAGGAGCGCTGCAGACAACACGGGAATGGATTTTCGCATATGGCACCGATAGGGGCTGAGAGGTTTATATTTTGCCTTTAGTGGACGGGACACCCTGAATCCTGCTGTTGAAGGAAACGGCCCGGCTAAGGGCGAGGCCGAAGGCCTTGAAAATGGCTTCCGCCTTGTGGTGGTTGTTTCTACCATAACGTATATTCACGTGCAAGGCTATTTCGGCGTGATCCGTGAATGACTTGAAAAAGTCGGAAAAGATATTGGGATCGAAATCCTTTATCTTGCGGTTGAAATCCGCATTGAAGACCAGGTAAGGCCGGCCGGAAATGTCAAGATCCACCGAACAGAGTGTCTCGTCCATGGGAACCGTCGCCGATCCGTACCGGCTGATTCCCTTTTTGTCGCCCAATGCTTTTTTCAGGGCGTCGCCCAGGCAGATCCCGACATCTTCCACGAGGTGGTGATAATCGACATTAATATCGCCGCTGCTCTTCACTTCCAGATCGATCAGGCCGTGCCGGGAAAAGAGCGTGAGCATGTGGTCCAGAAACGGTATAGTTGTTTCCACCCTGGATTTTCCCGTCCCGTCCAGGTTTAGGGCGAGCGCGATCGAAGTCTCCGATGTCTTTCTGCTCAGCTTGGCCTTCCTCATTTTCCACCTCCAAAAACTCCTCCCTTTATAAAGGGGGGTTGGGGGGAATTTTATCCGGCGCTGATACAAAATCCCCCTGAATCCCCCTTTAGGAAAGGGGGACTTAAAATCTTCTCTATATAAGTTTGTTCAAGGGATATTCTATAATCCCCTCTCCGCCCGCCTCTTGCAGCAGCGGAATGAGTTCCCGGACCACATTCTTGTCGATGATCGTCTCCACGGCAAACCACTCTTCATTGTAAAGAGTCGAGATGGTCGGGGCTTTCAGCGACGGAAGCAGCAGGATAATCCGCCCGAGGTTTTCCTTCGCGACATTGAGCTTGATGCCGACCTTCTCCATCGCCTGGAGGGAACTCTTCAGGAGTATTTTTATCTGT
This sequence comes from uncultured Syntrophaceae bacterium, assembly GCA_964556675.1. Classification (GTDB taxonomy): domain Bacteria; phylum Desulfobacterota; class Syntrophia; order Syntrophales; family UBA4778; genus JBDKTK01. The sequence goes on along the minus strand of CAZKYN010000016.1, from coordinate 17,364 downwards.
TCGATTTTTCGCCGTTTCCACGGGTCGTTCCACGCGGCCTTGTTGGCGATCAGCTGCGTATTGGTAGACATCAGCTCGTGGATTATCCTGAGCTTGTTGGCCCTGAGCGTGCTGCCTGTTTCCGTCACCTCGACGATTGCGTCGACCAGGTTCTCCACAACTTTCGCCTCCGTTGCCCCCCAGGAGAATTCCACGTGGACCTTGATATTGCGCTCGGCGAAATATCTCTTCGTGAAATTGACAAGCTCCGTGGAGATCCTTTTGCCCTGCAGGTCCTCTATTTTCTGCAGCGGGGAATCCTGGCGGACCACAAGCACCCACCTGGCCTTTCCCGCGGAGGCCTTCGAATAGATAAGATCATCCACGACATGAACGTCGGAATCGTTTTCCAGGATCCAATCCCTGCCGGTGAGTCCCAAATCAAGCGTGCCCTCTTCGACATAGCGTGACATTTCCTGGGCCCTCACGAGAGAGCAGGATATTTCGTCATCGTCGATATCGGGGAAATAGCTCCTGCTGTCGTAAGTTATCCTCCAGCCTGCCCGTTTGAAAAGATCTATTGTATTGGCTTCCAAACTCCCCTTGGGGACGCCCAGTTTAAGCTTGTTGCCGTTGCTGTTGTTGCTCATTTATATACTTCCTCCGGATTGAAAATCTTTTCCCCGGCAACCACCACCTCGCCGCCTTTGATTTCGCGGTAGAAACAGCTCTCGTAGCCCGTGTGGCAGGCTGCGCCGCCGACCTGGTCGACCTTCAAAAGTATGGAATCGTTGTCGCAGTCGATGTAAATGCCTTTGACAATCTGGACATTTCCGGAAGTCTCACCCTTGACCCAGAGCTTCTGCCTGGACCTGCTCCAGAAAGTCGCCTTTCCGGACTGAAGGGTGTGCAGCCATGCCTCCCTGTTCATGAAACCGAGCATCAGCACGTTGCCGGTTTTGTAATCCTGGATAATGGCGGGTACAAGTCCGCCCTGTTTTGCGAAATCAGGTTCTATCATTTGACCTCTCCGCCGGCGCTCCGGAACGGGTCTCGGCGCCGACATTTTCTTTCCTTGAAAATTCTTGATTTTTGCCGAAAAACCACATAAATAAAAAACCGTTCGGCGTAACGTTGTGTAATAGTTTAATAACTTTCATTTATCAAGAAATATTTTAGCGCCTGGAGGCAATATGACGATCCTTGTGGGAGGAGCAGCTGCATTGTTCCTGGGCCTGCTCGGCCTTATCTTCTGGTGGAGGGAATTTTTCATACTCCTGAAGGGCAGCATTCCCATTTTACTGCTCCTGGGGGGAGCTCTGGCAGTCTATGTCGGCCTTGACGAGATCAAGGACAAGATGCGGGAGGAAAAGGAGCGCCAGGAGGAGGAGCTCAACAAGGCCCGCGAGGAACTGGAGAGGACCAAGGCCGAGGCGGAAAAATATAAAGAGGAATTGGACAAACTCAAGGAGCCCCGTCCCTAGGCCCATTCCTGGCTGAAATGCAAAATTCTTGACAACAGGAAAGAAATTGCATAAAGATCACTTCACTTTTTTTTGCAGAGCGGTCAAATGAGCGGCAGCAATTCAATAATAATTTCAATCCTTCCCGAAAATTACATGTATTAATGCCTGCTGTCCGCATGGCGGGCAAGCAGGCTACCCCAAACAAGCGCGTCTTTTCTCCCTGTTATCTTTAATTAATACTCCCTTGGCCTGAAAGGGCCGGGGTAAACGAGAATTCGATGAAGAAGCTTTCTGTTTTTCAAGGCGTTTTATTTTTGATCCAATACTTATCCGTCAACGGGAAAAAAGGAGGTTGCATCACGTCAAAGAGTTTACGTTGGTTCCTTATCTGCGCCGCACTGGTTTCCATGTGCATTTCCGCTCCGGCTTCAGCCGCGCCCCCCATCAAGATCGGGGCGCTGTTCTCCATCACCGGCCCGGCATCGTTCCTCGGAGAGCCGGAGCGCAACACGGCCCAGATGGTTGTAAACGAGATAAATGCCGCGGGCGGGATAAATGGGCGAACGGTGCAGCTCATCACCTACGATACGCAAGGGGATGCAACGAAGGCCGTTCAGGCGGCCAACCGCCTTATCAAGGAGGACAAGGTATCCGCGATCATCGGCCCAAGCATAACCGGCGATACGATGGCGATAATTCCCATTGTGGAAAAGGCGCGCGTGCCCCTTATTTCCTGTTCGGCCGGGATCAAGATAACGGAACCGGTCAAGAAATGGGTTTTCAAGACCGCCCAGAACGACTCCCTGGCTGTTTCCAAGCTATACGAATTCCTGCAGAAGCGCCGGACCGCCAAGGTGGCGATCCTCACCGTTTCGGATTCTTTCGGGTCCTCCGGCCGCGAGCAGCTGGTAAAGCAGGCAAAAAAATACGGCATTCAGATTGTCTCGGATGACACGTACGGCCCCAAGGACACCGACATGACGGCGCAGCTGACAAAGGTGCGCGGCAGCCAGGCCCAGGCCCTTATCTGCTGGGGAACAAATCCCGGCCCCGCGGTTGTCGCCCGCAATGCAAAGCAGCTGGGGCTCCGGGTGCCGCTGTACATGAGCCACGGAGTTTCATCCAAGAAATTTATCGAACTGGCGGGAGATGCGGCCGATGGGATAATGCTCCCCTCGGGACGCGTCCTGGTCGCCAACCTCCTGCCCAATTCGGATAAACAGAAAAAATCCCTTGTGGCCTTCGTAAATAATTACCGGAAACAGTACGGCGCCGAAGGCGATCATTTCGGCGGCCATGCCTGGGATGCGGTCATGCTGCTGAAAGGGGCCATCGAGAGGGGCGGAGACTCTCCGGCGGCCATCCGCGACCAGCTCGAAAAGACCAGGAATTTCTCGGGAATCGGCGGTATTTTCAATTTCTCCCCGAGCGATCATGCGGGCCTGACAAAAGACGCCTTCGTCCTCGTGGAAGTGAAGAACAAGCGCTGGGCGCTGGTGAAATAAGGTTCGGGACTGAACGCACGGCTGCTTCTGTGACCGGCTTTTAATAATAACGGCGCAGGCGAACGGGTCGCCTGCGCCTTCATCTTAAGTTGAATTGATGGACCAGTTTGAACAAATAATTCAATATGCGCTTTCCGGACTTTCCACCGGGGCCATATACGCACTGATCGGGTTCGGGTTCGCGATTATTTACAATTCCACCGGGATCATCAACTTTGCCCAGGGGGAGTTCGTCATGCTGGGCGGCATGCTGACGATTTTCTTCCTGACCGTGGCCGAGGTGTCTTTCCTGCCCGCAATCTTCCTTGCCATCCTGGCTTCCACCGCCGTGGGAATGATTTTCGAACGGCTGGCAATACGTCCGCTGCGGAAAGCCACGCCCCTGAGCCTGATTATTATAACGATCGGCGCCAGCATTTTCATCCGCGGCGCGGCAATGCTGATCTGGGGAAAAGACACCCACGCCATCCCCGCGTTTACCGGGAGCGACCCTCTGTACATCATGGGGGCCACAATTCTTCCCCAGCACCTCTGGATATTCGCCGTCACCATCATTGTCATCATCGCCAGCAAGCTTTTTTTCAATTACAGCATCGCCGGCAAAGCACTGCGCGCCTGCGCTTATAACCCCCAGGCCGCCTGCCTCGTGGGCATCGACGTAAGGAGGATGGTTCTGTTTTCCTTTATGATCAGCTCGGCTGTCGGCTCAATGGCCGGGATAATCATCGCTCCGTTGACCATGACCTCCTACGACGTGGGCGTCATGCTCGGCATAAAAGGGTTTTGCGCCGCCATCATCGGCGGTATGGGGACCGGGGCGGGCACTGTCATAGGGGGGCTACTGCTCGGGGTCCTCGAAGCATTCGGCGCGGGTCTCATATCGGCAAGCTACAAGGACGCTATCACGTTTATCATCCTGCTGCTCATCCTGTTCTTCCGGCCGCAGGGCATTTTCAAGAAAGCGGAGACTGACCGCGTATGATGCAGGGTATGACTGAAAAGCGGGAGCTGCTGCTCTTCTTATTATTCGCCCTTGCGGTGCTGTCGGCGCCTCTATTCCTGGAGGGCAGCTATTTCCTTAACGTGCTGGTCTTTGTGGGAATAAACACGATGCTGGCAGTTGCCTTGAATCTGCTGCTGGGATACGCCGGCCAGATCTCCCTGGGCCATGCCGCCTTCTTCGGTCTCGGCGCCTATATTTCCGGGGTCTGCACGGCCGAATATGCATTCGGGCCCTGGCCGGTCATGGTCCTTGCCGCCGTTGCCGTGGGAGTGCTTGCCCTGATCATTGGATTCCCGATCCTTAAACTCAAAGGCCATTACCTTGCCATGGCAACGCTGGGTTTCGGCATCATCGTCTATATCCTGTTAAATGAAACCGTCGAGGTGACCGGCGGCCCTTCCGGCCTGTCCGGCATCCCCAACCTGTCGCTGGGAGAATTCGTGTTCGACAGCGACATGAAGAACTATTACCTGATCTGGGCGTTCACGCTGTTCACGATGCTGGTCTCCGTCAACCTGTTCCATTCCAGGATAGGCCGGGCGCTGCGGGCCATCCACGATTCCGAAGTGGCTGCCCGGGTCATGGGGGTCAACGCGAGAGTCCTTAAGGTCCAGATCTTTGCCGCATCCGCGGTGATCTCCGCGGTGGCCGGGAGCCTCTATGCCCATACCATGACTTTCATCGCTCCCGCCTCGTTCGGATTCAATCTATCCGTGGAACTGGTGACCATGGTCATAATCGGCGGGCTCGGCAGCATCTACGGCTCGTTCCTGGGCGCGGCAATCCTGACGCTCCTGCCCGAGTTCCTGAGAGCCGTGCATGACTTCGATATTGTAGTTTACGGGCTGATGCTGATACTCATGACGATGTTCATGCCCGGCGGCCTGGTGAGCGGTTTCCGGATGATAGCCGAAAAGGCCGCGTCCCTGGCAAGAAAGTCTGATAAGGTTAAGTAAATGCTGGAGATGAGGGGAATATCCAAAGTTTTTGGCGGCCTGACGGCCCTGGAGGACGTATCGTTCGCGATCGAGCGGGGTTCGATCACGGGTGTCATCGGCCCCAATGGGGCGGGCAAGACCACCCTGTTCAACATCGTTTCCGGCATCTATGCGCAGACTTCCGGTGAAGTCCGTTTGGATGAAAAAGATATTTCGGGGCTGACGCCGGAGAAGCTTGCGAAACTCGGCCTGATGCGGACCTTTCAGAACGTGGAATTGTTCGGGCAGATGACAGTGCTGGAGAATGTCATGGTCGGCCTGCACACAAAAAGCCGCAGCGGATTTCTCTCTTGTGCGTTGAAGCTCCCGGGACAGATCGGGGAAGAACGGCTCATGAAGGAAAAGGGCCGGCGCTGGCTCGAATTCGTTGGACTTGCGGATCTTGCTGAGACAAGGGCATCAAGCCTTCCGTTCGGCAGGGGAAGGCTGCTGGAGATCGCCCGGGCCCTGGCCGTCGAGCCCCGCATCATTTTGCTGGATGAGCCCGCGGCCGGGCTTAACAGCCGTGAGACCATGGAGCTTTCAACCCTGATCAGAAAAATAAGGGAGTCGGGAGTGACGATCGCGCTTGTTGAACATGACATGGAACTGGTCATGGATGTCTGCGATTCCGTCGTTGTCCTGAACCTGGGGCGGAAGCTGGCGGAAGGCACACCCCGGGAGATCCAGGAAAACCCGGAGGTCGTCACGGCCTACCTGGGTGAGGGCTGAAAGTCGAAAGCCATGCTGAGGATCAAGAACATCAACACATATTACGGCGAGGTCCACGCCCTGAAAAATGTTTCCCTTCACCTGAACGAAGGTGAAATTGTGACTCTTCTGGGGGCCAACGGAGCCGGGAAAACAACGCTCCTTAACACGCTGTCCGGCATTACGCCCCCCCGGAGCGGCCAGGTCCTGTTCGCCGGGACTGCCATCCAGGATTATCCGGCCCATAAAATCGTCGCGCTCGGGATCTCGCAGGTCCCCGAGGGAAGGCAGGTATTCAAGCCCCTGTCGGTCGAAGATAACCTGCAGCTGGGCGCATATCTGCATTATCGCGGGAAATCCGGCGGGAGAGAAGTGAAAGCCTCGATGGAGATGGTGTATAATCTTTTTCCCGTCCTCCTCGAAAGACGCAGGCAGACAGCCGGCACACTTTCCGGGGGCGAGCAGCAGATGCTGGCCATAGGCCGGGCGCTCATGTCGAGGCCGCGGCTCATGCTCCTCGACGAGCCGTCGATGGGGCTGGCCCCCATCGTGGTCCAGGAGATATTCAGGGTAATCGAGCGGCTCTCCCGGGAGACAAAGACCACGATCCTGCTCGTAGAACAGAACGCGCGGCTGTCTCTGAAGATTGCCGGGAGGGGGTATGTGCTTGAAACGGGCAGGATGATCCTCGAAGGGGAGGCGGCGGACCTGCTGGAGAACAAGGACGTCCAGAGGGCATACCTGGGCAGGGACAAGAAAGAGATATGGGAAAGATGACCTTTGCCGCACGCCGGAAACGCCGCAGGGAGGGGATAAAATGAAAATCTGGGATTCGCTTCATGAATGCATGCCGCGCGATGACCTTGAGCAGCTCCAGCTGGAACGGCTCCAGGTAACCCTGAACAGGGCCTATAAGAACGTCGCGCATTACAGGAAAAAATTTACCGAACTCGGGATAATTCCCGAGGACGTACAGTCCCTGTCCGATTTGACCCGGCTCCCATTCACCACGAAAGAAGACCTGGGCGTCGACTATCCCTACGGATTTTTCGCTGTGCCGCTGAGGGAAGTCGTTCGCATCCATTCCTCGTCCGGAATGACCACCAAGCCCATCGTGGTGGGATATACAAAGAATGACGTCCGGATGTGGTCCAACCTTGTCGCCCGCATAATGACGGCTGCCGGCGTGACCAGGGAAGACCTGGTGCAGATCGCTTTCCGCTACGGGCTGTTCACGGGGGCCTTCGGCCTGCACTACGGTGCGGAGGCCATCGGGGCATCCGTGATCCCAACGAGCACGGGGAATACCGAAAGGCAGATCATGATCATGCAGGATTACAAGAGCACCGTCCTGGTCTGCACACCGAGCTATGCCGTGATCCTGGCAGACCGGATGGAAGAAATGGGAATAGACCCGAAAACCTTGTCGCTTAAATTCGGACTGTTCGGCGGCGAACCCTGGTCGGAGGCAACCCGCACCAGGATCGAAGACAGGCTGCACATAACGGCCACGGACAACTACGGCCTGTCCGAGGTCATAGGTCCGGGCGTGGCGGGAGAGTGCCTGTGCAAAAACGGCATGCATATATTTGAAGACGCCTTCATCCCCGAGATCGTCGACCCCGATACGGGCGCCGTGTTGCCCCCCGGCAGCAGGGGCGAACTCGTCTTGACAACCCTCACCAAGGAGGCCTTCCCCATGATCCGTTACCGGACGCGCGACATTACCTCCCTCGATTACGGCAGCTGCGAATGCGGGCGGACCCTTGTGCGAATGAAGAAGACCTCCGGGCGCACGGATGACATGCTTATTGTGAAAGGCGTCAATGTCTTCCCGTCCCAGATCGATGCTATCCTCTTCAGCATCCACCAGGAACATGCCCCCTATCAGATCATCGCGGACCGCAAGGGCTCTGTCGACACCCTGGAGATCAGGGTGGAAGTGACGAATAAAATCTTCGCCCTGGAAATGCAGCGTCAGAGGGCATTCCTGGAACTGGTCAGAAAGAGAGTCCAGTCGATCATCGGCATTGACGTCAGGGTAAGCCTGGTTGAACCGAACAGCCTGCCGAGGCAGGACGGGAAAATCGCCCGGCTGGTCGACTTGAGGCAACTGTAATGGCAGCGCCTGAAATCAAAAAGAGCGGCTCAGCGGTGTAAGCCCCCTGACTTGATGTCAGCCGGCCTGTATGGTACTTAGGCCGTCATGAGGAACAAGCTTTTCCGCTTTGCGCTTTTGATTCTCCCCCTGCTCGTCTTTGCCGGCTGCGCAACTGTAGCCACGGCGCCCGAAAAAAAAGAGGTCCGGCGCATGCTCGTCACAGCTTATGACGCAGGGCAAAAATCCACGGGATGGAAGTATAAATGGGGCTGCTGCCTTATGCCGCCCGTCTACGCTTACGGCCCCAGCGAGGGCAAGCGCAAGAGGGTCGGCATTACTTCCGATGGGACCAAGGCTGAAAAAGGGGTAATCGCGGCCGACCTCTCCCGCTACCCCTACGGCACCAGGATGTATGTGCCGGGATACGGCTGGGGCGAGGTCCATGACAAGGGCAGCGCCATAAAAGGAAACCATATTGATATATTCTTCCCCACCGAAGATGAAGCAAGGTCCTGGGGCAGGAAATACCTCGACATTACGATAATCAGGAAATAAAATTTTCTGGCAAATCAAAAAAAAATAGAGCTACTATATAGGAACCTTTTCTAATCCACTCCATCGCGACGGAGGTGAGGTATGAGAAACCCTATGCGTGTCTTTGCCGTGATTGCGATCCTTATAGTAATCGGAATCGCCCTGTACTGGGTGGGATTGAGCCAAGGCAGGTCGCAGCTCGATGCGGAGAGAAAAACTTTCAACACCCAGCTCGAACAGATCAACGCCCGGCTGGTTACAGCCGAATACAGCGTCCGCCTCAACCAGGCAAGGTATTATTTATGCAGAACCGTACTCGATCTCGACCAGCGCAATTTCGGATTGGCAAACAATCACTTGAAAGAGGCGCATGCGGCGCTCGGAAATATAAATGCTTCCATGGTAGGGGTTGATCCGGGCAGGTTCGAGGCCCTGCGAAAAGACATCGGCGCGACCGATATAAGTGTAGCCATGAACCTGGAAGAGCAGCGGGGTAGGGTCTTCACTTTCAGCGAGCAGCTCGAAGCCCTGATCCCGAGGACCCCGCCGGCCAGGACGGCTCCAGCGCCCCAGTCCCCGCCGCCCCCTGCCCCGGCTCAGACTTCCGCTCCTGCACCTGCTCAGCCCGCAACGCCGGCACCCGCTCCGGGCCAGACAGCGGCTCCGCCTCCCTCGCCACCTGCAAAATAGAAAAAAAGGGGCGTCTTGAGCGCCCCTTTTTTATACTTCTGGAGAGTTTTCATCCTCCTTCTTTTTTGGCCGCCTCAACAGACTGAAAAGCAGAAGGACGGCGCCCGCCGAAATTGCGGAATCCGCCACGTTGAATGCCGGCCAGTGGTGGGTCGACACATAGACGTCGATGAAATCAACCACCTCGCCAAACCGTAAACGGTCTATCAGGTTTCCGACGGCTCCCGCGAAAATAAACGAAAGCGCCACCACCTGGCCCATGTCCGAGGCCCCGGTCTGCTTCAGGTAATAGAAGATCAAACCGATCGCGACTATTGTCACGGAAATTAAAAAGAAAGGCCGGAACCAGGCCGGCGCCTTGGCGAGGAAACCGAAGGCAGCCCCCGGATTCCGTACATGCACCAGGTTGAGGAAGCCGTTGATCAGGGGCACCGAGTCATGCAGCTGCAGATTCGAAACCACCAGGGCCTTAGTAAGCTGGTCCAGGGCTATGAGCGCTGCCGCCGTGATGAAGAAAATAAGATAGCTTTTTTTCATGCCGGTTCGGTTACGGCTTCAGGTTTTTCAGGCAACGGTCGCAAACCCCCGGGAATTCCGGGTTGGACCCGACCGATTTGCTGAGCATCCAGCACCTCTGGCATTTCTCTCCCTGGGCCTTCGCCACCGCGATCTTCAGTCCAGACAGTTCCGCGCTTTCGTATGTTACAGGCCCGAGATCATCGGCAATCCGTATTTCGGATATGATATTGAGCTGCTTGATGGTCTCGAGATTATTCTCAAGCAGGGCGCGGAGCTTGTCCCCGGCTGTCAACTCGACCGTTGCGTCCAGCGGGTGCCCCACCACCTTTGCCTTGCGGGCGATTTCGATAGCCTTGGAAATCTCGCCTTTAATGGAAAGGAGCATCTTCCACTTCTCGCCCAGCTCCGGGTTCAGGTATTCCTTGCTTATCTCGGGGAACTGCTCCAGGTGGACGCTCGAGAGTTTTCCTTGCCTTTCGGGCAAATATCCCCAGACTTCCTCGGCTGTGAATGTCAGGATCGGCGAGAGAAGCCGGGTTATGGAATCAAGGATTATGTACATGGCGCTCTGGGCCGACTTCCTTGCATTGGAGCCGGCCTTGGATGTGTAGAGCCTGTCTTTTGAGACATCAAGATAAAGGGCGCTCAAATCAACCGTGCAGAAATTGTATATCGTGTAATAGACCACGTGAAACTGATAGTCTTCGTATGCCTTGCGGACGCGCTGAATGACTTCCTGGAGCCTGTGGAGGATCCACTTGTCCATCTCTTCCATGTCGGCGTATTTTACGAGATCGGTATCGTAGACGAAATCGTAAAGGTTGCCGAGAATGAACCGGCTCGTGTTGCGGATCCGGCGGTAGGCTTCTACGAGCCTCTGCAGGATCTCGTCGGAAATGCGGATATCAACCGTATAGTCCTCGGCAGCCACCCAGAGCCGGAGAATCTCCGCCCCGTACTTGTCTATTATCGCCTGGGGATCGATAACGTTGCCGACGGACTTGGACATCTTCTTGCCTTCCCCGTCCACGACAAAGCCATGGGTCAGGACGCTCCTGTACGGCGCCCTGTTGCGGGTGCCCACCGATTCCAGCAGGGAGGAGTGGAACCAGCCGCGGTGCTGATCGCTGCCTTCCAGGTACATATCGCAGGGGGAGCTCAGGTACGGCCTGGTTTCCAGGACCGCAGCGTGGCTCACGCCGGAATCGAACCAGACATCGAGAATGTCCGTTTCCTTAATGAACTCGCCGTTGCCGCACTTCGGGCAGACTGTCCCCGCGGGCAGCAGTTCCCTGGCGTCCATCTCGAACCAGACGTCGGCGCCGTGCTCCCTCATCAGGCCTATGATACGGTCAAAGCTCTCTTTTGTGGAGATCACGGTCTTGCAGTGTGAGCAGTAGAATACCGCGATCGGCACGCCCCAGAGGCGCTGCCGGGAGATGCACCAGTCGGGCCTGTTTTCGACCATACCGTAGATGCGGTCCTTGCCCCAGCCGGGGATCCACTGCACGGAGTTTATCGCCTTGAGGGCGTTCTCGCGCAACCTGTTCTTTTCCATCGAAATGAACCACTGTTCGGTGGAGCGGAAGATGATTGGTTTCTTGCATCGCCAGCAATGCGGATAGGAGTGGCTGATTTCCACCTCACCCAGGAGCGCGCCCACTTCGATCAGCTTGTCGATGACCGCCCGGTTGGCGTCGAAAACAAATTTGCCGGCGAAAAAGGCAACATCAGCCGTGAAGTTTCCGTCCTCGTCGACCGGCGCATAATTGTCAAGCCCGTATTCCAGGCCGATCTCATAGTCCTCCTGGCCGTGGCCCGGGGCGATGTGGACCATGCCCGTGCCGGCGTCGAGGGTAACAAACGGCGCCAGGATCATGACACTGTGGCGATCGATGAAGGGGTGCATGCACTTGAGCCCTTCCAGGACGCTGCCTGGGAAGGCGTCGATTATCGAATAAGCCCCGATGCCGAAGGCCTGCATGCAGTAGTCGACCAGGTCTTCCGCCACCACCAGGACGCCTTTTTCCGTCTCGACGGCGGCATAACTGAAGTCCTTGTGGGCCGCAATGGCCAGGTTGGCGGGAATCGTCCAGGGCGTCGTCGTCCAGATCACCATATAGACGGTCTTTCCCCGGAGCTTGGGCCGGATCGCTGAAATGTCGTCCACAACGGGGAATTTGATGAAGATCGACTCGGTCGTGTGGTCGCCGTATTCAACTTCCGCTTCGGCAAGCGCGGTCTTGCAGCTTGCGCACCAGTAAACGGGCTTTTTCCCCTTGTACACATCGCCGCTCAGGACCAGCTTCGCGAATTCCTGGACCGTAATTGCCTCGTACTCATAGCTCATCGTGAGGTACGGGTCCTCCCATTCTCCGAACACGCCCAGCCTCTTGAACTCATTACGCTGGATATCGACGTATTTTTCAGCATACTTGCGGCAGTAGCGCCGTTTCTCCGCCTGCGAGAGCTCAGCCTTTTTCGGCCCCAGTTCCTTGTCGACCTGGTGCTCAATAGGCAGGCCGTGGCAATCCCAGCCAGGCACGTATATGCTGTCGAACCCCGCCATATTCTTTGATTTTATGACCAGGTCCTTAATTATCTTGTTCAGGGCCGTTCCGAGGTGGATGTCGCCGTTGGCGTAGGGAGGGCCGTCATGAAGGATGTAGGTCTGCCTGCCTTTCGACACCTCTCTTATTTTGTAATAAATTTTCATGTCCTCCCATTTGTTTAAGAGCTCCGGCTCTTTTTTCGAGAGGCTGGCCCTCATGGGGAATTCTGTTTTGGGGAGGTTCAAAGTATCTTTGTAATCCATCTCGGATCTCCTAAAATTTGAATTTAAAAGGTGATTTGCGGCTGGAAACGCTATCATAGTTGATTGGGAGTTTCAAGAATAAGCATAAAAAAACCCCCTGCTTGAGGGCAGGGGGCTTCTTTTCAGCTTTGAAAAAACTCTCTTACATATCCATTCCGCCGTAACCGCCTCCTGGAGGCATCGCTGGCATCGGACTCTCTTTCTTCGGTTTCTCGGAAATCATGCACTGGGTTGTCAGCATGAGCGAGGAAACAGAAGCCGCGTTCTGCAGTGCGAAGCGGGTAACTTTCATCGGGTCGATAACACCCGCGGCAATCAGGTCTTCATATTTGTCGTTCTGGGCGTTGAATCCGAAAGCGCCCTTCTTTTCCTTAACTTTCTCGACAATTATGGAGCCCTCGTAACCGGCATTAAACGCGATCATCTTAATGGGCTCTTCGAGCGCCTTCTTGATGATGCCTACGCCGATCTGCTGGTCGCCGTCCAGCGCCAGTTTATCGAGCGCCGGGAGCGTGCGGATGTAGGCCACGCCTCCGCCCGGGACGATGCCTTCCTCGACGGCCGCTCTCGTCGCATTGAGGGCGTCCTCGACTCTTGCCTTTTTCTCTTTGAGTTCCGTTTCGGTTGCAGCGCCGACTCTGATCACAGCCACGCCGCCGACCAGTTTCGCCAGCCTTTCCTGGAGTTTCTCGCGGTCGTAATCGGATGTGGTCTCTTCGATCTGGGCCCTGATCATCTTGACGCGGCCTTCGAGATCGCCCCTCTTTCCGGAGCCGTCGATGATGGTGGTATTGTCCTTGTCAATGGAGATCTTGCGGCAGCGGCCGAGGTCTTCCATCCTGGTATTCTCGAGCTTCGCGCCCATTTCCTCTGCAATGACCTTGCCGCCGGTGAGGATGGCGATGTCTTCCAGCATGGCCTTGCGGCGGTCGCCGAATCCGGGAGCCTTCACGGCCACGACGTGGAGCGTGCCGCGCAGCTTATTGACGACCAGGGTCGCCAGCGCTTCTCCTTCCACGTCTTCAGCGATGATTACCAGGGGCTTTCCCATTTTCGCGATCTGCTCGAGAATGGGGAGCAGGTCTTTCATGTTGCTGATCTTCTTGTCGTGGATCAGGATGAAAGGATCGTCATAGTTGACTTCCATCTTATCGGGGTTGGTCACAAAATAGGGGGAGAGATACCCGCGGTCGAACTGCATGCCTTCAACTACTTCCAGCTCGGTCTCGAAGCCCTTGGCTTCCTCGACCGTGATGACTCCCTCTTTGCCGACCTTTCCCATGGCTTCCGCGATAATCCCGCCGATCCCTTCGTCGTTGTTCGCGGAGATAGTGCCGACCTGGGCGATTTCCTTCTGGTCCTTGGTAGGCTTGCTGATCTTGCGCAATTCGGCCACTACAGTCTCAACGGCCTTGTCGATCCCTCTTTTTATATCCATTGGATTGTGGCCGGCTGCGACGACCTTCGCGCCTTCCCTGTAAATGGCCTGGGCCAGGATAGTTGCCGTCGTGGTGCCGTCGCCCGCCACATCGCTCGTGCGGCTCGCAACTTCCTTGACCATCTGGGCGCCCATATTCTCGAATTTATCTTCGATTTCAACTTCCTTGGCCACGGTGACACCGTCCTTGGTGACCACTGGAGCGCCGTATGTCTTGTCCAGAATGACATTACGGCCCTTGGGGCCAAGCGTCACCTTAACCGCATCGGCGAGCACATTTACACCCTTGAGGATGGACTTCCTCGCCTCTTCATCATATTGAAATACTTTGGCTGCCATTTATATCCTCCTTTATTCCAATTATTTCTTTTCGATAATTCCGAGAATATCTTCCTCTCTCATGATGAGATATTCGGTAGCTTCAATCTTGACTTCTGTGCCGGCATATTTGCTGAAAAGCACCCGGTCCCCGGCTTTGACATCCAGAGCTACAACCTTGCCTTCCTCGGTTACCCTGCCTTTCCCCACGGCCACTACTTCGCCTTCCATGGGTTTTTCTTTCGCGGTGTCAGGAATAATAATCCCGCCCTTGGTTTTCTCCTCTTCCTGAAGCCGTTTAACAAGGATCTTGTCGTGCAATGGTCTGATCTTCATCCTCTGATTTGTCCTCCTTTCATTATTTTTGCCATTAAAAATATGGCTGAAATCGCATGGATATGATTGTTTTGCAGTAAAAACAGCCCTAAATTAAGCACTAATATACTCCTGTCAAGTGTCTATAATGTTTTTATCTGTTATAAACAGGTCTAAGAATCGGAGCTCGCGGAGTTGGGGCGAGTCGTCGCAAGCGAACCTGAAAGCAACAACAGACGCCATCCCTGGCAAAAACAGGGATTACGTTTTCAACAGTGTTCAATACTCAAAATCGACGGCCTGAATAGTTTCACACAAAGCCCTGACCTTCTGCAGGACCACAACGTGTTTGGGGTGGACCCGGTAGCGGCCCAGCCCTTCAAAATCGGCAAAATCCGAGACGAGAGCGAAATCAAAAGTCCTTTCCACCCTCAGATCGCGTCCGAAACTCCATCCCCTAATCTCGGAAATTTCCCCGGGGAGGGATGCAAGCCCATTTTCCATATCGGCGATATCAGCCTCGGCTGCACCGGGTTTGAATTTCATCAGAACCAAATGCTTGAGCATGGAAAACCTCCTGAGAATCCCCTATTCCGGGTGGATATAAAGTGTTTTTTATACCACATTAAGACCGGGTTTTCACCCAATTAAATGGAAATGCGGCACAGGCCGGAAAACACCGGATAGAGGAGTGGCGCGGACCGGGAAAAACAGAATATATCCAGGATTATCAAACACTTGTATTAACATAGGATATTGTTTACAATTCCCGGCTGTTATGTTAAGTACTCGCCCGCATACGAGATTTCGCAAGGAGGATTTTCGTGGGCATCATACCTAAAGACGAAAAGTTCTATGATCTCTTCGAAGAGCTGGCCACCAAGATTGAAGAGGGCGGCATACTTTTCCAGGAGATCTTGGGCAAATTCGAGTCTTCCGAACCCAAAGTTTCGAAGCTCAAGGAAATCGAGCACGAAGCTGATATAATAACGCACCGCACTTACGAGAAGATGCACAAGACCTTCCTGACGCCGCTCGACCGCGAGGATATTTACGCCCTTGTCAATAAGATGGACAGCGTCCTTGACATGATAGAAGCCTCCGCAGTCAGGATGTACCTGTACAAGGTCAAGCAGCCGGCCGAAGAGATCCTGGATTTGACGAGAATCCTTCTGAATGCGATCGCCGGGATCAAGAAAATTATGCATGCATTGCGCGACAAGAAGAGCTACAAAATGATCCTGGAGGTATGCGTCGAAATCAACACCCTTGAAAACGAGGGTGATTACGTCCTGCGCAACGCCATGGCGCGTCTCTTCGAACGCGAGAAGGACGCTATCGAACTTATAAAGTGGAAAGAGATCTTCGAGAGAATAGAGGAAGCGATTGACGTCTGCGAAGACGTGTCAAACATCGTGGAGGGCATAGTCCTCAAGCATGGTTGATTCCACGCTTATCCTGATCATCTTCATTATCCTGATCGCCCTCGCATTCGACTTCATCAACGGTTTCCACGACGCCGCCAACTCCATCTCCTGCGTCGTGTCCACGAGAGTCCTGCCCCCCCAATACGCCGTGTACTGGGCGGCCTTTTTCAATTTTGTCGCCGCTTTCAGCATCGGGGCCCCCGTCGCCCATACTATCGGGACAGGAATTGTCTCTCCCGGCGTCATTGAAAACGTCCTGATCCTTGCCGCCCTGTTCGGGGCAATAACCTGGAATCTCCTGACCTGGTGGTTCGGGCTGCCCAGCAGTTCCTCCCATGCCTTGATCGGCGGGCTCATCGGGGCGGGCCTGGTCAAAGGCGGGACAGGCGTGCTTGTCTGGAAAGGAATCATCAAGACCGCCAGTTTCATCGTCCTTTCGCCTGCAATAGGCTTCAGCCTGGGTTTTATTTTCATGGTCATTGTTTTGAACATCACGCGCAATATCTCGGCAACGAAAGCAGACAATGCCTTCCGGAAAATGCAGCTCTTCTCGGCGGCCATCCACAGCTTCGGCCACGGTATGAACGACGCCCAGAAAACCATGGGGATCATAGCAATCGTTCTTTTCAGCAGCGGCTATATGGCAGTTTTCCATATACCCTTCTGGATCGTGCTGCTTTGCAATACGACTATCGCGCTCGGCACTATGGCGGGAGGCTGGCGGATCGTGAAGACGATGGGCACTAAAATCACAAAGCTCCGGCCCATGGGCGGGTTCTGTGCCGAAACGGCGGCTGCCTCTTCCCTCATAGGCGCCTCGATTTTCGGTATCCCCGTCAGCACGACTCACACGATAACCGGCGCCATAATGGGGGTGGGCTCGACCCATCGGGTCACGGCCGTAAGATGGGGAATTGCGGGAACGATCGTCTGGGCCTGGGTCCTCACGATCCCTGTCTCAGCCCTGATAGCCGCGGCTTTCTATTTCGTCTTCCGGACTTTCATTTGAAACCAGGGCCAGGGTCTTTATTCGACGCCACAGGGGCGCTTTGTCCCACACCCCGTAACTTTTTTCAAATCGCCTCCTGAATCAAACTCCGGAATTAATAAAAGAATACAACAGATAAATTGCACCGGCCCAGAGGAGAATAATTACGGCAGCGCCCAGCAGTCCCAGCGGTTTGTCAGCCGGAAGCGACCGGGCCTTCAATCTGCATTCCTCGAGAATTTCTTTCGGCATCATTTTTATAAGAAGGGCTATTCCGAGGGGGATAACGATGAGATCGTCCACATAACCGATGACCGGAATGAAGTCCGGAATCAGGTCTAAAGGGCTCATGGCATAGCCGATTATAAGCAGCGCAAAGAGCCTGGCATAAAAAGGCGTCCCGGGATGCCGGGAGCATAAATAGAGTGCGTATGCTTCCCGTTTGAGCTCCCCTGCCCTGGCCTCCCATTTACCAGTTGATTTCTCCCCCATGGTCCTCACCCATAATTGTATTTCCGAGTTTTTAACCTAATCTTAATCCCGCTGTAACAATCCTGTAACAATTCTTTTGTAAGCTT
>CAZKYN010000015.1:0-23720 GCA_964556675.1 uncultured Syntrophaceae bacterium | reverse complement strand
GCCCTGGTCCTGAACGAGCGCGGGCTTGACAGGGCGATCAGGGCCGGCGTGCCCTTTGTCGGCATCTATGTCTCGGCCAGCGAGGCCCACAGCCGCAGGAACAGCAATATGTCCATCGACGAGGCCAGGGCGGAAGCCGTCAAACTGCTCCGGAAAGCGAAAGCGGCCGGGCTCATGGTAAGGGCCGGCGTTATGAACGCCTTCGGCTGCGCTTACGAAGGGCAGGTCGCCCTCTCACGTGTCCTTGATATAATCGGCAGTTTCATCCCGGAAGGGGTTGACGAACTGTGCCTGGCGGACTCCTCGGGCCTGGGCAACCCTCTCCAGGTCAGGCAGAGGATCAGGAAGGCGCGGGAGATCTCCGGGAGCGTGGACATTTCCCTGCACCTCCACAACACAAGGGGCCTCGGCCTCGCCAACCTGTATGCGGCGCTGGAGGAAGGGATCGCGATCTTCGACACCTCCCTGGGCGGCCTCGGCGGATGTCCGTTCATAACGGGGGCCAGGGGCAACATCTCGACGGAAGACACGGTCTACATGCTCTCCGAAATGGGTCTGGAGACCGGGATCTCACTGCCCGGCCTGATCAGGGCCGCAAATGATTTCGAGAAGAAACTGGGCCGGGAATTTTCGTCCTCTGTTTCCCGCCTCGGCCGATGCGAATAGGATTTATAATTTTCGGGTCCGAATAAAAATTGAAATTTGCCCGAAGCTGTTTCATTATGGGGACAGCCTTCCACTATCAAAATCTCCTTTCCAGCCTGTTCTTAATTGCCTCTCCAATCTGAATTCGTCCTGATTACGCGGCCGGGGGGTATTAATCTATGAATCACGGGCGAAAATACAGGGTCGGGATTTCGGGATCCTATGGCGGCCTGAACCTGGGTGATGAGGCTATCCTCTGTGTTATTATCCGGGAACTGCGCAGGTCCCTGCCGGTCGAGATTACGGTCTTCTCCCGAAACCCCGAGCACACTCTGAAGCATCACGACGTCGACAGGGCTGTGGCGGTCCGTTCGCTGTCGCGCGATGAGATCCTCCCCGAAATCAAGGGCTTGGACCTGTTTATCCTGGGCGGGGGAGGGATACTTTTCGACCGCGAGGCGCGAATTTACCTGCGCGAGGCGTCGCTGGCTGCGGACAGCGGAGTGCCGCTGATGACGTATGCGATCGGGGCGGGCCCCCTCAACGAGGCAATAAACCAGGCCGCGGTCCGGGATTGCCTTTGCCGCGCCGCGGCGGTAACGGTCAGGGAAAGGTCGGCGAAAAAAATCCTGGAGGACGCCGGTGTCCATTGCCGGATAGACATAACCGCCGATCCGGCCCTGCTGCTTGAGCCCGAGGACCTGGGGAAGCACGACCTGCACAGGGAGGGCCTCGACATAAAAACGAACCTCATCGGGATATCAGTGCGCGAGCCGGGCGCGGCCGCCCCGGATATCGACCAGGACTTCTATCACGGGCTGCTCGCGAACGCCGCCGACTATATGATCGACAGGTACAATGCCCATGTGGTGTTCATCCCGATGGAGCGCAAGGTGCTCGACCTGCAGCACTCGCATGCCGTCATCGCCCGCATGCTGCGCCCGCAGCGGGCGAGCGTTCTGATGGGCAACTACACGCCCGGCCAGGCGCTCAGGTTCATGGATACCTTTGTGTTTGCGGTCGGAATGAGGCTGCACTTCCTGATATTCGCCGCCCTCCGGGGCATTCCTTTTGTGGCCCTCCCCTATGCATCGAAAGTATCCGGATTCCTGGACGACCTCGGCCTGGTCGCCCCTCCTTTTGAACTTGTCAATTCGGGTCGGCTTATCGCGCATTTGGACAGGTCGTGGGACCAGCGCGAGGAGATTAAAAGCCATATCGGGATGAAACTTCCGGAACTCAAAGATCGCGCCCGGGTGACGAACGGAATAGCCGTGAAAATCCTTCGAGGAGAAAGGCTGTAAAAATGCCGGCACTCGAGCGTCCGGACAGGGATATCTTGATTCAAACCTCCCCGCGCAATGCCTTGCTGGCGGCGGAAACGGATGTCCTCGTGGTGGGCGGAGGCCCGGCGGGGCTGGGCGCAGCGCTGGGCGCGGCGCACGCCGGAGCCAGGGTCGTTGTCGCGGAACATTATGGTTTTTTCGGAGGGCACGCCACGGCTTGCCTGGTGAGCCCGTTCATGACTTTTTACACGGACGAAGGGGGGCCTTCCCGCGAGGGCGATGCGCTCTTTCCGCCCGACCACACCGCGGGCCGGCCCGTCGTGGGCGGCGTTCTCCGGGACCTTGTCGAAAGGCTGTTGACGGCCGGCGGCGCTATGGAGCCCTCCCCCGCAAACGGCTTCACTCTGCCTTTCGACCCCGAGAAACTCAAACTCGTCTGCGAATCCATGCTGGATGAGGCGCGTGTGTCATATCTTTTCCATGCCTTTGCATTTGATGTCCGCCGGGAAAACAGGCGGCTCCGGGAAGTGTTTTTTGCGACGAAATCCGGGCCGGTGGCTGTACGGGCCGCAGTTGCGGTGGACTGCACAGGCGACGGCGATATCGCCGCCCTTGCGGGCGCCCCTTTTGAAATCGGCAGGGCAGGAGACGGCCTCGTCCAGCCGGCCTCGCTGATCTTCCGCATTTCCGGGTTCGACAAAACTGAATTTTTCGGCTACGTCAACTCGCACCCCGGACAGTGGAGGGGCGTCCATGGGTTGTGGGATCTCATAGATGAAGCGACGCGCAACGGCGACCTGGACCTGAAGCGGGAGGACATCCTGTTTTTCGGGTCCGTCCACGAGGGGGAGATCACTGTCAACAGCACCCGTGTGAAGGTGCTGGGCACGGATGTCTGGGACCTTACCGCGGCTGAGCGGGAGGGCCGCAGGCAGATGGAGCAGATTGCGGCCTTCCTGAAAAAATATGTCCCCGGCTTTGCTGATTCGTTCGTGGTGCAGAGCGGGACCTCTATAGCCGTCCGGGAGACCCGACGCATAATGGGCGAATATGCCATGACCGGGGAAGACGTCCTCCAGGCGCGCTCGTTCGGGGATGTGATCGCCCGCGGCACTTACCCGATCGATATTCACAGTCCGGAAGGGAAGGGGACGGTATTGAAACGACCCCCACCGGGAAGGGCTTACGATATTCCCCTGCGGTCTCTCATTCCGCTGGCCCCGGACAACATCCTGACTGCCGGCAGGTGCATTTCGGGGAGCCATGAGGCCTTTGCCTCTTACAGGATAATGCCCACGTCGATTGCCACCGGACAGGCGGCGGGGGCCTGCGCCGCGCTTGCGGCGCGCTCCGGCCGCATACCGCGCGCGGTGCCGGCCCGCGAAGTGCAGGATGAACTGCTCAGGCAGGGCGCTATCCTGCACGACTGAACAATGGTAAAAAAGAGCTGGAAATTCCCAGCCATATCTGGCCAAATCCCGGCAAAGACTATCAAGAGGTTGAAAATGGATTTCTCAATTCGTTCGATCGGAGCTGACGACCGCCGGGAAATTATGGATATCTTCAATTATTATGTGGAGAATTCCTTTGCCGCATACCCGGAAAAGAAGCTTCCCTATGAGGCTTTCGACATGTTCCTGCAGATCTCCAGGGGTTATCCCACCGGAGCAGTCATTGATGAAAAGGGGGCAATAATCGGTTTCGGTATGTTGAGGGTTCACAACGCCATGCCCGCTTTCTCCCGGACTGCCGAGGCGACATATTTCATCCATCACGAGCACACGGGAAAAGGCATTGGAAAACTGCTGCTGGAAAGTCTTGAAAAAGGCGGGCGGGAGATGGGCATCCAAAACATCCTGGCAAACATCTCTTCACTAAACCAGCGGAGCATTGCCTTCCACCTGAAGAACGGATTCGCGCAATGCGGCCGCTTCAAAAAAGCGGGAAGAAAAAACGGCCGGGATTTCGATACGGTCTGGATGCAGAAGCAGTTGGAGCCGTAAAGCCGAAAATCCGGTTGCCAAAATCCGCAAGCCCTTTTTTTCGGAGATGGGGCGGTATTCATAAAAGGCAAAGCCTGAGTGCCTGGCTGACAAGGACCTGCGGGTTTCCCCCTGTAATTTGACCGGTGGTGTTGTCGGCTGCCATCAGGCTGTCCATCCCGGCTACGACAGTCCTGAATTTATGCAGGAGGTTTCCGGGGATTTGTTTGCCGCTTTCCCCTCTGACTGCAAGGGGATTTACAAAATTGCCCTCCCGCCGCACCTCGTAGTGCAGGTGCGGGCCGCTTGCCAGCCCCGTGGCGCCTACAAATCCGATAAGGTCTCCCTGCCTGATGCGGCTGCCGGGGACAACACCGGAAGCAATCCGGGAAAGGTGCCCGTAACAGGTGGTGTAACCGTTAGGGTGGTCGATTGTGACCAGGTTGCCGTACGGGCCCCTGCGGCCGGAAAAGGATACCGTGCCGTCGCCGGTTGCGGAAACGGGAGTCCCCGTCGGTGCGGCATAATCCACACCGTGATGAGGCCTGTATGTCCTGAGAATAGGATGCAGGCGTTTATGCGAGAAATACGAGCTTATCCTGCGAAAACTCAGGGGGGCCATAACGAAAGATTTCTTAAGGGATTTGCCTTCGGCATCGAAATAACCCGGCTTGCCGTCCAGATCAAAGCGGTATGCGGCATAGCGGGACCCCTCATTAACCAGTTCCGCAGATAATACCTCTCCGTACTTTTTGAGGCTGCCCTCCAGGAATAGGCCTTCGACCACTATGGAATAAGTATCCCCGGGCTGCAGGTCGGCTGTAAAATCGATTTCACTTTCAAATAATTCCGCAAACTTCATGGCGAGCAGAAAACTTTCCCGGTCTTCGCCGATAGAACTGATGAGGTTGTTCCCGATCCGCCCGGCCACGGTAATGGCCCGGGTTTCATAGGGCACCTTGCGGCGCTGGGCCTTGTACCCCTTTTGCGTCCGCTCAATATCAAGGAAGTGGTCCTCGTCGATCCGGTAAGTGATGGAATTCACGCGGTTGTCGTTATCAATACAGATCGTGTACGGTTGTCCCGCATTGATGCCGGTGATTTCATGCACGCTCGCTGCGGCCTCCCTGATTTCAAACAGGGTATAGACATCGAGACCGTGCTTTTTGAAGATTATGAACAGCGATTCCCCCTGCCTTACGACATCGCTGATGACCCGGACCGGATTCCTGAACTTCGGCCTTTCCGAAAGGACAGGCCCGAACGGGATCATGTGATTGACAATGATAAAAATCGCCGAGAAGGCGACGGCTGGTATGAACCAGAATTCCGGGTTGCGGTCCAAATTCCACCATCCTTTCCAAACGGGCCGAAAAGCGGCCGCCGGCAGGGCACCCGAATTGCTTTAGCAAACGATAGAGTTTAGTAGAAGACTGAGGAGTTTGAGGATCAGAAGCAATCAGAGGGGACAGGCGCCAAAAAGTATGTTGCGGTAATTATAGAAAAGCAAACAAAGTTGTCAAGCAAGTATTTGCCTGCGGCCGCAAATGAGGGTATTTCTGTGCGCTGCATCAATTTCAGGCGGAATTTTCCTCGGCGCCCTTTTCCGAACCCGGCTGTGCTCCGGAATCTACCTCAGGACAAAACTGAAGCTTGCGGAAAATGCATCATCGTACATGGTGATCTCATCTCCGTTCATCTCGCCTTTGAAAAGGCCGGGAGTGCCGTGGTCGTATCCTTCGAAACTGTTCCCGCTTATTATCAACTCGATGTAATACATCCCGCCGAAATCGTACAGTTCGTAAGAATTTTTGTCGCCCAGTCCCGATAAATAGCATCCCCTGTCCTGGTCGAAGACCTTGACGCTGTCTTGCGTAACGTCGCCGTCAATGCCGATGTCCCTGGCTTGTGATTTGTCGTAAATGGAGGAAGCGACCCGTCCCGTTATAAGCCGCCCCGCGACATAAGCTATGCAAGTCCTCAATTTTGGATGCATTATTGATAACTCCTTTGGCCGGCTGGAATGGAAATGGCATTAAGATCATACATAAGTCGCTTCGCTTTACCAGATTTTTCCGGATTTTAGAACCGCTTTCTCCGCGGCCGGAAATCCGCGAAATCCCGTGCAATTCACGTATCCTGTTTTATTTAATTGACAAATCATTCCGTGAAATTATATCTGTTGAAGCGCCGCATGGCTGGATGTGCGATTTATTTCGGAATTGAACTGAAAACCAAACCCGAATGCGAGGTGGATTATGAAGAGGAAGCTTTTCCTGGTAATTCTGGCCGTTGTTTTTGCTGTATCCTGTCGTGCAACGACGAATGTCTGGCTCGATCAGCGTGAAGTCAAGCCTGCCTTGAATGAGTACTCGATATACAAGAACAAGGACCTGATGCTGACTATCTACAGCGCCCCCAAGTATTATTACAGCGATGCCCTGAACGACGTCAGCTACACCAGTTTCCCTTCCCTTTACAATTATATGCTCGACGTCTACCAGGACATGTTCATGAGGGCCGGTTTTATCATCTATGCAGGAAAGCCGAGCGCCAGGATAGTGCCTGAGCTTCGAATAAACGTCAACTTGATTTCCGATGAGACCATGACAATCGATACGCTGCTTACCCTGGACGAGGGGATCAGGTTCAAAAAACAATACACCGTAAAGATGCCGCCCTCTAAACAAACCGATACGACAGAGGTGTTGCAGAAGAAGGCATATCGGATGATAGAGCAATGCGGCAAGGCGATCCTGGACGACCCGGGGTTCCAAAAGGCGTACAGCGCCATTCCGCTGAAGGCGATTTGACCGGGCGCCCCGCGGGCTTCTAAATGCTGGCGCAACCAAGGATGCCGATACCGTGTGTGGGCTGCGGGTATTGCTGCCTCAAGAAAACCTGCACATTCGGGGCGATAAGGCATCCTGACTCGGTAGACGGAAGATGTCCTGACCTGCACTGGAACGGGAGCAGATACCTGTGCGGCATTATGGACCTCCCCCGGTCCGGAGATTATTACCGCATGGAACTGCGTGCCGGCGCAGGTTGCGTTACATCCCTCAATCCCTGGCGGGAGGACGTCAGGCAGAGGTCGGACGAGGAGATGCGGGCGATAAGGCTCAACACAAAAGACTGAATTATTATGATTTTTATGGGGGCGGGCCGACATCGGCCCGCCCCCTTTTTAGTGAGCCGCCGGAAAACTTTCGGACTGGAAATAAAACAAGCCGATTCCTTTTCAGGAGAGATCAGGCCTGAAGGCCTTTCATCTAAAATGATATCCTTTTTCGCGGAATAGTTTCAGACAGACATCCGCAACGACCGGGTCATAGATCCTGCCCCTGTTTTTTTCTATTTCCGTAAGGGCCGCATCCAGACCCGCAGCCGGACGGTAGGGTCGATGGGAGCACATGGCCTCGATGACATCCGCGACCGCCAGTATCCTGGCCTCCAGGATGATCTCTTCCCCCCTGAGTTTCCGCGGATAACCCGAGCCGTCGATCCGCTCATGGTGCTGATGGACGATATCCGCCAGAGGCCAGGGCGACTTCACATTTTTCAGGATATCGTATCCCGATTGGGCATGCTCCCTGATGAGCGACAGTTCGATTATCGAGAGCACGCCGGGCTTGTTCAGTATCTCGGAAGGGACCGTGAGTTTGCCTATGTCATGGACAATGCCGGCCAGACGAAGGCCTTCGATCTTTTCCTTCGGCAGCCCCATCTCGGTGGCTATCGAACGGGCCAGGTCGGTTGTCCGCCTCTGATGGCCCGAAGTACAGCGATCTTTTACCTCAACAGCGGAAACGAGGACCTGGATTGTGGTCCCGATTGCCAGGCGCACCTGCTTGAGCGAATCCTTGAGTTCCTTTTCGACCTGCGCATGACGGGTGATATCGCGGACGATGGTAAGATAGCATTGGACTCCGTGTATTTCGATCATTGACGACGACGCCATGCCCTGGAGAATGCCGCCGTCCTTTGAGCGGAATTCCGCTTCGAAGTTGGTGATTTCTCCTTTCTGCTTTAATTCATTCAGCATCCTTTGCCTGTCTTCGGCATTCTTCCAGAAATTGCATTCCAGGGCTGTCTTGCCGATTACCTCGCCGCCCGTGTAGCCCGTGGCCTTTGTGAACGCCTGGTTGATCATGACGAACGTGCTGTCGTCTAGGCGGTTTATGCACATGGGTTCGGGGCAGATGCAAAAGGCCTTGCGGAATTTCTCCTCGCTGTTCGCCAGGGCTTCCTCCGCCCATTTCCGGTCGGTGATGTCGACAGTGAATCCCGCTATATATCTGGGCTTCCCTTCATAACTGATGGGGAACTTGGAGGTCGTATATACCCTGCCGTTGAATTCCTCTTGGATGGTCAGGCTCCTGCCGCTGTTCAGGATGTACGAGTCGTCGAAAGTCATGTTCCTGGCAAGGTCGGGGGGGAAGAGATGGTCCATGCTTTTGCCCAGCAACTCATCCAGAGGCCTGCCAAGCATCTGTTCGAAACTCCGGCTCAACCTGATTGATTTTAAATTGTCGTCCTTGAAAAATATGTGAACGGGGCTGTGTTCGAGGAATTGATTGAACAGCTCCTGCGTTTCCTGCAATTCAGCCGCCAAACGACTGCTCGCCGCTTCCGCCTTCTCCATTTGCCGGATTTTCCGCTTCAGAGATACAATCTCATTCTTCAGTTCGGCATTCTCATTCGTCAAGTTCTCATTGCGCTCGAGCATAATCCAAGCCAGCTTCGTGTAATTCTAAATGAGATGTGATTCTGATTACTTTGTTGAGCCGGATTAGTCCAGAGGGAATGCCGCTATTGTGGAAATTAGGTGATGTCGGTCACAGGTATACAACTGTTGTTCAATCCGGATTCGCTGAAATGGATTATGTAAATCATGCTCAGACCCGAAGTATTTTTCGCCATATCTCCGAATAAACGAAGAACTCTTCACTTCCGCACTCCGATAAACCCGATAATTACGGCTTTTTAAATGGCACGCTTTTTGATCAGCACAGTGGAAAAATTTAGCAAGGAGGATTCCATGCATGATTTAGATCTCAGAATGGAGATGGAACCGGAGGAGTTGTATGAAGGAGATTTCGAAAGCGAAGCAGAACCGGAATACGACGAGTATACATATGAGGCGGACAGCCCTATGAGTGAAGACGAGGAAATGGCCCTCGCTTCACAATTGCTCGAGATTTCAAATGATGAGGAACTGGACCAATTTCTTGGACGAGTGTTCCGGGGAGTAAAGCGGTTTGCCAAATCTCCGGCGGGATTTGCGATAAAGGGAATTTTGAAAAATGTCGCCCGGAGGGCGCTGCCTGCCCTCGGAGGCGCTGCCGGGACTATGTTCGGAGGACCCCTGGGGGGCATGGTGGGAAGCCGTCTGGCAACGTCCGCCGGGCGAATGTTTGGTTTGGAAGTTGAAGGGCTGAGCCCTGAAGACCAGGATTTTGAAGTGGCCAGAAGGTATGTCCGTCTGGCAAGCGCCGCGGCCCGCAATGCCGCGAGGATGCCTCTGACGGGACCTCCCGAAAAGATCGCAAAATCCGCGATCATCAGTGCGGCGAAAGTTCACGCACCGGGTCTCGTTGTCAGAAGGCACGCATCGCATATGCATCGGGGCCCTTACGGCCATTGGCGACGCTACGGCCGCAGAATAGTCCTTTTCGGAGTATATTGATGCTTGACAACTTACACAGCGGCGCAAACTCATTCCTCATGGGCGAGGCCCTGGCTCTGCTGACCAGGCTGGATCGCCTCAAGGCCTTTTCGCTTCAGACGCCCATGGTCCCGGCAGCGGGGATCGCTCCGCAAGCGCTCCGCACGATTGAGCAATTCCTTAAGGAAGGCCAATCTGAATTGCGGGGACAGGTGAAGAACTACATCCTTTGGCTTCAGCGGTGCAGAAGCGGCAATTTCAATCCCTGCTCAGCTCAACACAAAATGGCCATGATCAGGCTGAAGTTCAATAACATTCTTTCGCAGGTGGATATTTTCGCCGATGTTTTGAACCAGAGGAGCGAAAACGAGACGGGCGTCTGGATGTCGGCTCTGGACGCAGCCGCTCAGGACGCGCTCGATATTCCCGGCAATTATTTTTCAGTCCCGCCGGTGATCTGCTATCTGGACAGGGGACACGGTGCGGCCATTCGGCGGGCGCGCACGAGGCTGCCGGGAGGGGGGAATAACCCGGTGGCAGTGATCCGAATACCACGCGAGCGCATGATCGGCTGCGGAATAGCCTCTTCACTTTTCCACGAGGTGGGGCACCAGGGCTCGGTCCTCCTGGGCCTCGTAAAGTCGGTCCGCCCCTTTCTGGCTTCAAAAAAGATCAGGTCAGGCGGCGCATGGGTCTTCTGGGACAGGTGGATTTCCGAAATAATAGCGGATTTCTGGTCGTTATCAATGCTCGGGATCACTGCAACAGTGGGCCTCATGGGCGTTGTGAGCCTTCCCCGGGCGTTCGTGTTCAGGATGAACCTCGACGATCCGCACCCCTTTCCATGGATTCGGGTGAAAATCAGCTGCGCCATGGGCAACATGCTTTATCCCCACCCGCAATGGGAGAGGCTGTCGCATATGTGGGATTGTCTGTACCCTCCGGATAAAGTTTCGGCCGCGAAAAAGGAGATACTGTCTGTCCTGATGGAGGGCATGCCGCCGTTCATTTCCCTCTTGGCGAACAACAGGCCGCCGGCGCTCAAGGGCAGGAGCCTTCTCGAGGTGTTCGCACTTCCTGATCGCACAATAGAGATGTTGAGGTCATGTCATAACATCTTGGCGGCATCTCCCGGATCGATACACGAGGCAAGGCCCTCTTTTGTCTTCGCGGCACTCGGACAGGCAAAAGTCGATGGAAAAATAACGCCCGAAAGGGAAGGCGCTCTCCTGTCCGGGCTGTTCCAGCGCTGGGCATTGGAAGGCGCCGGGAATGCATACTCGAATAGATAC
The DNA here is from genome assembly GCA_964556675.1 of uncultured Syntrophaceae bacterium. Taxonomy (GTDB): domain Bacteria; phylum Desulfobacterota; class Syntrophia; order Syntrophales; family UBA4778; genus JBDKTK01. The sequence continues at coordinate 12,847 of CAZKYN010000015.1, read as the reverse complement.
ATTTCAGAAAGACCAAAGGCCTTGCAGTTACATAATTAAGAACATTCGAGCACAGAAAGGAGTAATATATTATGGGAAGAACAAAGGGAAGAGCTTCTGATGTTAAGTTAAAATCGGCAGCGGTAAATACAAGAAATACATTACAGCAAATCGTGGCAGCGGAAGTTGAATCACAATTGAGTGAGGAGATATCTGCGGTATCAAGCGCTGTAGAGCATGTGGCAGATGAACTTGCCGAGACCATGGAACACAGGTCTGAAATTTATTCGAAGAAAACTCCCATACGGGATTTAAATGTAAAACTGAAGCGAGCCGAGATAGATTTCACTGAAGATTTACCTATATGGAGTTTTATCAGGACCAGCACGGAAAATTTGTCGTATTGTAAATACGAGAAATACCTTAATGTGAATTTTGACTCGGGTCCTTCAAATGGTTCAGCTTCAAAAAGCATCTTTATCCCCCGGGTCGAATCCTATACACGGCTGAAAGCCCTTACTGATGGATTTCTTATTCAAAATTGCGGGGTCACAAAACCGAGGGCAGATGTGTCCAGGGATTTAAAGGCGAGGGGTATTGAGGATGATAGCGAGATTCCAGAAAGCACGGATATTGTATCTTCAAACTATTTCCAAAAGTTGCTTAATGCAGCGGTTTGTAAAGAAGAATATATAGATAAGTTCCATCATGCTTTCTGTTTGCTTGAGCTTATCTGGTCGTACTGGCATGAGGAAAGCATGCTGGTGCAGACATTTAATGCCATATGCCTGAGATTCCAGAACAAGAGGTCCACGCTGAACCGGGACCCCCTGTCCAATCTCGAGATAGCGCCTTTGCACCAGATCAACAACCTGCTTTGGGGCTTCATCCAGGACGAGCAGCACAGGCTTTCAGTCAATCGTCGCGCCTATGAGTATGATCATCATTACGGAATATCGCTGCGGGGGAGGGCGGTCGGCAACTTGAAAACTGCCGATAGCCGGACGAAGTTTATCAATGCCTTCCATAACCTCCTTCATCTCTGCACAATATTCTTCAAACAGGACGACGACGCGACCGTCATGGCGGACGGATTTCCACTGCTGAACGGGTTGAAGGAAGTCCATATCATTTTGAGCGAGGGACAGCATAACCAGTATGGCGACCTGCCCTGGACGGCCCGTGCGGAGATGTTGATGATGCAGTGGCTGCTCGCACGCCGGGAAATCCAGCAATTCTTGCCGAGCCGGATCAGTGTAATTTATCCCGAACCATGGATGTCGAGGGTGGAATGCATGAACAGGATCCAGGGTTGGACGGACACATCAGTACTGCATTACAGTGACCTGGCCAATTTTGGGGAAAAAATACTCCTTTCTATTCGATATTCCGACTGGAGCATAATTTCGAATCGGGATCAGGCAGGCAACTGGGCGCGCTACTGGAGGTCGGAAATCCAGGGCTATATCCATGCGTATAGAGCTGTTACCGGAATTGACCTCAGTGCGCGGTCGGAAGCCTTTACGAGTTCCATGAATATGAAAAAGCGCGCAGCCGCTGCGGGACGCTGAACGAAGAGAAATCGAAATGCAATAGAAAGGAGCTCTGAAATGAACAGAGTCATTGGCGACCGGGATTTTGAATTTAATGAGTTCGATGAGTCTTACGAACTTACGGATGAGGATTCTGAATACCATAACTATGAGGGCCAGGATCCGGAGTCGTACGGCTATGAAATGATAAATTACGAAGGCGAGCCCGAATGGCTGGGAGAGGATTCCCAAAGCGAAGTAATCTCAACGACGGAATTCGGCCGGAAGATTGAAGATTTTACGCGCTCCGCTCCCAAGAGCAAGAGGATCGTCCATCGCGACCCGCGGAACGTAAAGGCCCTTGTCATGCACCAGATGGCGTTGAGCCGGGGCGACAACCCTGCGAGATATCTCAACACTACAGCGCATTTTGCCATTTTGCCCAACGGGAGGATAATGCAGCTCCATCCGATTTCCGCCCTGCTTTATGCATCAAACGGGTTCAACAGGACGAGCGTTGCCGTGGAATTCGCCGGAAACCTCCCCGATGCAAGGGGCAGATACTGGAGGCCGGACACCTTCGGCCGCAATAAACTCACCCAGGCACAGATCGCCGCCGGCCGGTTCCTGATAAAATATCTCATAAGCAAGATCGGTTTGAAACGCATCCATGCTCACAGGCAAGCCGCCGGTTCGAGGCTGAACTGTCCGGGTCCCGATATCTGGTATTACGTGGGCCAATGGGCGGTCGACAATCTTGGACTTTCTGATGGCGGGCAGCAGTACAAGATAGGGACAGGCGCGACGATACCCCAGGCCTGGCGCGACTGGGGCCGGAGAGGCCGGGATAAAGAATACGCCGATGAGACGGATTCGGCCTGCGAAGCGTCTGATTACGAAGCGGATGCATACGAATCTGATTACGAGATCGATGAGGCGCCGGGCCCCGAACAGGAATCGCATAATGACGAAGAAATCTGGGGAACCCTCCAGGAAGGTGAGGGTGAGGGTGAAGACGCTTTCGGAGAAGACCTGTCACCGGAAATCCTTGACGAGGAATTCGGGGAAAACCTCGAAGAGCCCGAAATCTCCCGTCCTCCCTTCAGAAAGGTCCGTTATGGCCCTTACAGCGGATACATAAGGAGCGGCGGAGGCCGCGTGCACGATGTACTCACGTCACTCAGAAGATCCGGAAGGATCAATATCAGCGATCAGCAACTCGATCTGTTGAGTCGCATTAGCGGCATCGAAACGGGAGGGAACATCCAGGCCATAAACAGTTACGACAGTGCCATAATGAGCATGGGCCTGCTGAATTGGACCATTCGTTCCGGACAATTGCAGAACCTGATTGCGAGGGCTCCGGCGGCTTTCAGAAAATACGGCATAGAGCTGTATGGGAAATACAGGTTTGGAAATGCAGTAGTGCCCGGCATAAAGGGCGCCGGCGATCCGCAAGACCTGCGAAATCTGACCTGGGCGCAAAGATTTTACCGGGCGGGGCTTGATCCGGATATAATAACAGCGGAAGTGAAGCATGCTCTTGATACTTTCAGGAAAAGCCGGGAAAAAATGGTAAGGGCAGCCGGTGAGTACTTCCTTCCCTATTACAGGAAATCCCCGGTCTTGAGGGCCTTGCTCCATGAGACAGTGAACAGCAGGCCGGCATATGCGTACGCGGCCCTGAAAAGGGCCGTCCAGAGGGCTATGAAAACACAAAGTTCCGTCAGTCTTCAAACATTCATGTCTTTTGTGAGGAACGCGATACGAGATGTGTTCGGTGAAAAAGAGAAGAACGGGGCGTCCAAGGCCGATAAAATTATAGCAAAAACAGCGCGTCTCGCCGCCTGACCGGGGGTAAGCCGATGCGCATCGATTGTCATTGCCACGCCGGGAAGGGCGATGGCTTGACGGCGCCCTGGGATACCAGGGCGCCGCTAAGCAGGTACCTGAGGAGGGCTGAAGAAGCTCAGATTTCCAGGTCCGTGATTTTTTCCGTCTTTCACTCGGACTATTCCATTGCCAACCGGGAGATCGCCAGGATTGTCGAAAGGCAGCCGGAACGTTTTTACGGGTTTGCGTTTGTCCATGCTTTGCGGGACAAGGGCAGGGTGCATAAGATCGTAAGGGAGGCAGTTGAAGTCCTCGGCCTGTGCGGGGTAAAGGTTCACAGACATGACGCGCGCATCTCGCGGGAGATATGCGATGCCGCCCGGGAATACAGCCTGCCCGTTTTGTATGACGTTATGGATGAAGTTTCAGCCCTGGAATTCATCGCGAAAGAATATCCCGATGTATACTTTATCATTCCCCACCTGGGAAGCTTTGGCGACAACTGGAAGGCCCATGTCCAACTGATCGATATCTTATGCCGTCACCCGAATGTTTATGCCGACAGTTCGGGGGTAAGGCGTTTTGATTACCTCGATCAGGCCGTAAAAAGGGCAGGCGCGAAAAAGATTCTCTTCGGCACGGACGGTCCCTGGCTGCACCCGCAAGTCGAACTCGGGAAAATATATGCCCTGAAATTATCTCCTGAAGATGAAAAACTGGTATTGGGATGCAATTTCTTGAATTTAATCAGAAGGGATCACGAATGAATCGCAGCGATTAGTTGCCCTGAATTACTTTCAGCTTGTTACGGTCGATTGCCCTCCTCATTTGCAAAGCCCTCTCCGTAATGCCCAACCTCCTGGCGGCGCGCTTGATATTGCCGGTTTCCTCGTTGATCGCGCTCCTTATAGCTATATCTTCAATCGTGTTCCGTATCTGTTTGAGGCCAAATTCCAGAGACACCAGTTTGCGCACTGCTTTTTCCAGGTCCTTTACAGGGGTGCTTTGCAGGTCGGACATATCGCGGGGCCGTTCCTCTTCAGGTATATCTCCTACAGTAATCAGGCCGCCGCCCGTATAGCGGAGCATTATCCTTGAGACAAGCTGTTTGAGGTCCCTGACGTTTCCGGGATATTCCCTCTCGATCAGATACTTGCAAACGGCGGTATCTATGTCGGGAAGGTGATCAGGGGTATGCTGTTTGATGAAATGCCGGGCGAGAAGCAGGATGTCCTTTTCGTCCCTGTTGCGCAGGGGCGGCAGCTTGCATGTCCAGTCGGCAATGCGGTAATAAAGGTCGCTTCGGAACTCTCCTTTTCGCACCTGTTCCAGCAAATCCTTGTTGGTAGCGCAGATCAGCCGGAATTTGGTCTTATACCAGGTGTTGCCGCCCACAGGCTTGAATGTATGTTCCTGAATAACGCGCAGCAACTGTGACTGCAGGCTCAGGGGGAGCTCGCTTATCTCATCCAGGAAGAGAGTGCCTTCATTTGCCAGAGCAAATGCTCCATCGCGAGCTGAAACCGCCCCGGTGAACGCCCCTCTCTCGTGGCCAAAAAATTCACTGCCCGCCAGTTCGGGCATTATTGTAGTGCAGTCCAAAACAATAAGGGGATTTTGTTTATTCCTATTATCAAGCGTGTGTATCAGACGGGCAATAAGTTCCTTGCCGGTGCCGCTCTCGCCGGAAATCAGAATAGACGAATCTGTGAACCGGGCTATCTCAATAACATCTCGAATTACGGATTTCCATGTATGGCTCTGGCCTATTAATGAGTTTTTCACCATTTCAAGGTCGGAGAGCTGTTCAACAACCGACCACCTATGGAATCGTAAAACAATTTTTTTACCCGTTATGCGAGGGTCCTCATAAGCAAAAATGTCGGAAGCTCCCGAACAGAGCAGTTTCCAGGGATCGCATTTGCCGAGCACTTTATCGTCGACAGCTACTGCTATTATCCTGGCCACTCCGTTGTGGCTGTTTTTTCGCAGAAAATGCATCAATCGATCAGCCCAGCCGTTAAAAAAAACAATGCCTTTCCCCGGAAAGCGTTCATGACAGGAATCAAATTTCTCGAGTTCGTATCCCTCGTCGGCTATGCAACCCAGAAGTTCTTTATTGTGAAACTCGCAGTTGAAGAAATGATACCATATTCTTGCATGAGTATTCATAACGCCCAATATACCTGTGACATATGAATTAATTGTGAAAAGAAAGGGGGCCGGGCATATGAGAATGAGGGTTTCGAATTCGAGCAGTTGTAAGGCGTTGGACTTTAATAATTTATATCCACAATTTTATCAATGAGGGTGGTTTGTGGGTATTTTGAGGATTTATCCCCATTAATAGGAAAAGGAACTGTATATTACTGAACAAGTTTAATCAGACCGTGCCGGATGGCTATATTTCCGTCATGAGTTTTTGAATGGCGATATCCTGGATATCTTTTTCCCTGGCGCGCCACTTGTTTTTCTCATTGAAATAACAGAATTTTGCAGGGATGCTGTTGCTCACCGGCCGGATCGCGATGATGTCGTCCCAATCGGCCCCTCCGGGCAGGGAGATCTCTCCTTCCGGGTACATCGTTTTTGTAAATGTGGCAATCTGGTCTACAGACCCGACGGCCCTGATCAGGTAAATGTATCCGTTCCCGCCGCTGAACATTTCCAGGAAATTCAGAGAGACCGAAGGCATTGTGCTGATGGAGAGGAAGACGCTGAAATCGGAGAATTCGCCTGCCTGGTGCAGCCAGGGGTCGAAATGGGGAAGATTATGGTACCAGTCTCTCGCAGGGTCTTGTGCTTTGACCTTGCTTTTCGCCTTTCCGATGACGTCCCGTGTGAAATATCGCAGGGAGCTGGGATGCATGCCTCCGGAATAGAAGACGACAAGGGGCGAGCGGCCGTCCCCGCGAAACCCGTATTCATTCACGATGACGGGGTCCTGGGGAATGCTGGTGGACCTCACGCCTGTTGCGGTGAACAGCGGAATCGCGGGGTTGTCGCGCCAGTACTTCAGCGCGCCCTTAATCACGTTCAGGTATTCCTGCGGGATCGTTTGAGTTTTTATGCCGGGGATGGTCAGCCTCGAAGGCAATGCAGATTTTTTGAATACCGGGGCCTCTTTTTTTACCAGGTCCATATGTTTAAGGACATCGATATTGACGTTCAGCTGCCTGTTCCGGAAAGCAGCCTTATGTCCATTGATGTAGCCGATCAGGTCGTTCATCCCAAAATCGGAAAAGCGCAGCCCGGAATAGGTTTTCTGGTAAAAACCAAGGGCCGTGTACGCCTGTTTGACAGCCTGCATCATAAAGCTAAGGACAGTGTGGCTGCGCCCCACGGTCAGGCCTTTGAAATACTGCTCCATTTTTGCCTTTTCCTTCAAAGCGCATAAATTCCGGGCATTGGAGAAATGGTCGATTATAGTCTGGCAAAAAATGTCAATTGCTTCCGACGATCCTTTTATATTTTTCAATTCGGCATCGGTAAAGTCCAGCAGATCCAGCTTCGTTGCAGCGGAGGCGGGCAGCAGCTTCTGAAATTCGGCTATATCTCCATAATAATGGATGCTTTTCGGCCCTAACATGCCGGACCTCATCTCGTTGCCCTGGTAGAGGAGCTGTTTGTCGCTCATCGCAAAGTTGTGGACCTCGAAGCCAGCGCCGAACTTTTTTATCCACCAGTATACTTCTATGTCGCCGGCCGGGTTTGTTTTCGCCTTGCCGAATACCTGCTCGTAAACAGCTTCATGGGCATCCCAGTGGAGGGTGCAGGCAAACACCGGTATAATCTCGTCTTTCTTCGTTCTATCGACGTATTCAATCCTTGGCTTAATGAAAGGCATGTTTCTGCGCTCCGGTTGATAAAAAGTTGGTAAACTCTATCATAGTTCGGTTAAAAAAGTCACCAATCCCCCATTTAGGCTTTGCAGATGATGTCATGCGGCCTGAGTATGGTCTTCTGAATATTTGTCCGCGGGGCTGAATGCCGGAAGAAGCTGTAAAGAAAAGGGACCGGCGAGCGGCCGGCCCCAATTTGTTCTTCCTTGCAAAGTGATTACAAAAGAGCCTGACTGTAATCAGCCGTTCGAGAACGGCTCTTATTTTCAATTATTCCCGATCTCAAGGGGGATTATTTGATCGGGCGTTACCTCCCTGAATTTTCCCGTCCCGGAGCTTTCAAACTGCGGCGGAGAACCGTCGACTTCCCCATGGTCGCCGTTGCCCTTTTCTATCCTGAATATCGACATCAAACCGCGAAGGTGGTCCGCATTGGCCGCGTTTTTCTGTGTCTCGTGGTCGATTTCGGACACCGCCTTATTGATCTGCTCAATCCCCTGCGCCTGCTCGTTGGAAGCCGCGCTGATTTCTTCGATCAGGTCGCCGACCTTGCCGGCGCTTTGGGCCACATTATCGAATTCCTCGTTTGTTTTTTTAACCAGGGCGGTCCCGTCCTTTACTTTCTTCTCGGTTTGCTCGAGCAGATCGGCCGTGTTCTTCGCCGCTTCGGCCGCCCGCATGGCGAGATTGCGCACCTCGTCGGCGACGACCGCAAACCCCGCCCCCACCTCGCCGGCTCTAGCCGCCTCTACCGCCGCATTGAGGGCCAGCAGGTTGGTCTGGAAAGCGATTTCATCTATCGCCTTGACTATCTTGCCCGTTTCTTCGCTTGCCTTCGAGATTTCCGTCATGGATTTTGACAGGTGTTTCATTGATTCGTTTGCCTTGTTCACAACGACCTTTGTCTCTTTCATAATGGAATTGGCATGGTTGGCGTTGGCGGCGTTTTGTTTTGTCATGGAAGACATCTCTTCAAGCGAAGATGATGTCTCCTCCACGGCGGAAGCCTGGGATTGGGCTCCTTCGGCAAGCGATTTTGCCATTTTTACGGATTCACTTACCGTGTCTCCGACCTTCTCCCGCATTATGTTGACCGAATGCGCGAGCCGCCCGATCTCGTCCTGGGATTTGACTCGCACCTCCTTGGTCAGATCGCCGTTGGCGATATCTTCGATTACCCCGGTCGCGTCCTTCAAGGGCCGGATCATCGATCGCGTCATCCACAGCGTGAAGGCTATTGCCAATACTCCGAGGATGACATTGACCGCTATGCTCGTAAAATTGTTTTTTTGGAACGCTTTGTTCCTCTCGCTGCTGTTTTTCCCAATGAAGATCATCCCGCCTATTGAACCGTCCATAAGTTTAACAGGTGAATAAGCCGTATCGTAATCGATTCCGAAAAGGTTATTTGAACCTAAATACGTCCCCCCTCCCTTCAAGACAGTTTCCAGAATTTTGGGGTTTTCCAGCGTTGTTCCAATGGCCCTCTTCCCGTTTTGGACCAGGCTGGTGGAAACGCGATAATTGCCGGCAAATATTGTGCACTCTATGCCTAATGATTTTTTGATCTCGTCTACAAAAGCATTATCATCCGTGAGATCGACACCGGCAAGGACTGCTCCTACTGTTTTTATTTCCGAGCCGTCATTGACGATAACGGGAGAGCCGGACCAGATCATCAGGCTTTTTCCGTCGTCTATTTTTTCTATGCCTGTAATATTGCCGGAGAGGGATTTCTTGCCTACAGCCGTGTTGGTTATATCGGCGCCTTCCTTGTGCCGGGGATTATTGCTGGTTATAACCTTACCGTCTTTATTGATGAACGTGACAAATCCCACTCCGAGCTTCTTCCCGATATCCTTTGTAAGGCCCTCAAAAAACGGCAGAGTTTCTATCTCTATGCCCGATGCCACATCAACCCTGGTTGAGAGCAGGTAGCAAACAGAAGCGGACCTGTCCTTCAGGGCGTTTAATTGCTGAGCAACGGAATCCGCCAGGCCTTTCAGTTCCACCGATGTCTGCTGCTCCTGGGAACCCTTCATCAAAAAATACGTGGCGCCCAGGATCGTCCCGCACACAATTACAAAGGAAATCGCGATAACAGCTCCGAGCTTCGAAAGAAAACTCGTGTTCAGACTCGTTTTCGAAAAAGCCTTTCTGTTGAGTTTCATTTCGGGCATCCTTTGCGTTTGAATTGTGTTTATTTATAGCAACCGCAGCCTATGATGAGGTCCTTGACTTTCGCTACATAAGTTATCTTGGGCTCGGTCTTGCCGGCCTTGTTCTTCCACTTGTACTCGACCTGACCTTTCCCCTGTTTGCCTTTGTTGATCATTTCGCGCATGAAATAGCGGCCGTCCGCGTCCTTGAGGTCATTGAGGTTTTTCCCGACGAGTTTGGGGTCGGCGCCGTGGGCCAGGTTTTTGCAATTGAAATCAAAGGCGAATACGTAGAGATCTTTGTAATTATTGAATTGGCTGCCCTTGTCGTTGAAGACTTTGAGCGTTTCCTCTTTGGAGTGTTTACTTGCGAATTCGGCTGCTTTTGCCAGATTCTTTTTGGCTTCGTCACATGTCGCCCGGTCCTGGGCAAAAGCGCCGCCGCAGATTGCCATGACAAAAAGTACCGCTGCTACGATTGCTAAACTCCTTTTCATCTCAATCCTCCTTGTTGTTAATTGATCGAATTGGCAACAATCACAGGGCAATGGTGTTCCGTCATTGCTGTAAATACTTGTAATTTATACTGTTTCTATCACCCCCTTTCACTTGTCTTCTATTTATCGACATATTGGAGGAAATACTTTAGCCGAAATCTGCACATGGGGTTTTCGGATTTGGAACAATACGGGCAAAAAAACGACAAGAGCCGCTTTTTGAGGAGGCAGTTCAGAGATTTAAGGGAGTGAAAAGGGCTTTAAATTCATTCAATTTCGGCAAGGAATTGTTTTTTATGTGAGGGGGGTCACGGGATGAAAATCCGGTTATGATAAGGTCGTACAGGAAGTCAGGGCAATATCCGAGAAAATAAATATTCCTGTACCGCAATGGACCGCGCCGGGCGCCCTCAACGATGCAGAGTTAAAAAATGGATTATCAGGACCTTTTCCATTATCTGAAAAACGCAGGGAAAGACCCGTCGTCGCTCGTCTTCGAGGACGAGCTTACCGGTCTTCACAACCGCCGCTTTCTCCTCAATTACATGCGGCACCGGATTGACTGGGATGCGCTTGAAAACCATCATGTTTCCCTCCTCATGATGGATATCGACCACTTCAAAAAGATCAACGACACATTCGGCCATGATATGGGCGACCAAGCCCTGGTCCACGTGGCCAATATCCTGAAGGGCATCTGTACCGAAACCGACCTGGCGGTCCGGTACGGCGGCGATGAGTTTATGATCCTTCTGCCCGGAAAATCCAAAAAGGCCGCCCTCGATGTGAGCGGGAAAATTGTGCAAAAAATGCATGAGACCCCGCTGCCGCTCAAAGACGGGAACATGGAAGTCATTCTCAAGCTGAGTGTCGGCGTCGCGGAAGCGCCGGGGGACGCGGATGACGGCTCAAGCCTGATCCAGAAGGCCGATACGGCCCTCTATCATGCCAAGCAATCGGGCAGGGACAGGGTAGCGGATATCGCAGCCGCCCCTGCAGCGGAAGTATTTCCCAAGATTGCCATCTACAGCCTCGAAAATGTGAAGATGGCAGGGCGCGATCCCCAACTCGAACAGGTGAGAGATGCGCTGCAAAAGTTCAGCTGTCAAAAAAGCAGGTTCCTGATTGTTGAAGGCGCGGACGGCATGGGCAAAAGCGCCTTCCTTAAAGAAGTGCAGAGAAACCTGGAATACCCTGCCGTGCCCCGGGTCAAGGTATTCGGTTCGCCCCAAGAGCTCTTCCGCCCATATTATTTTATTTCCAATCTTCTTATCGAGCTCATGAACGTCCGTGAAGACAAGGGACAAGCCGTACTGGACTCCCTGGACCCCGCGGATATGAAGGGACTCTCTTATGTCCTGCCGTCAATGCCGGCTGTGGGTCCGGAAGTAGACATGGGACCCGGGGTCCGGATTTCAGGGCAGGGAAGGGAGCAGCGGGAGACCATCTTCCGGTCGCTTGTCCGGTTCATCGGCGGCCTGGTGGAATACAAGCCCTTCATGGTATTTGCGGACGACCTGCACTTTGCCGATGAGCCATCCCTTCTGGTGCTGCGCGCGCTGATCCTGCAGAACAAAGCCCCTCTGTTTGTGTGCGGCACTTCCTCCGATTTCCTGGAGCCGAAAATCGAGATCAACCCGCTGCAGCGCTTCTGGCAGGCTTACGGGAAGGAACTGGAGATTCAAAAGATCATCCTGACGCCTCTATCGGAGGAGGACATAGCGGAACATCTGGAGAAGATGTTCCCCTCCGTTTCCAGACCCGTCGATTTCGAAAGGCAAGTCCACGAGGTCACAAAGGGAAATCCACTCTTTGTCTCCGAGATATTGAGCAAGCTCATTCACGATCAGAAGATCGTCTTCACGGACCAGCAATGGACGATCCGGCGGCTCGACCCGGCTTATCTTTCCGCATCCCTGGATGAGATAATCACGGATATTGTCGTCTCATTCGACGAAGACACCAAGCGCATGCTGAATTATACATCCGTGTTCGGCGAGTCCGTTTCCCTCAGCATGCTGACGGGCAGCTTCGGAGACATGGAAACCCGCGTGCTGGATTTTCTGGACAAGGCGAAAGCATACGGGCTTGTTATTTCCGATTTTCGCGCCGACGATGAAAATATCCGGTTCCTGTCCAAACGCATCCAGGAAATCGTGTACGGGCATATCGAGCAAAACCAGAAGGAAGACCTTCACGAAAAAATCGCCCTGTACCAGGAAAAGCTCTTCGAGAAGCGCCTTATCCCCTCGGCCGCCATACTGGCCTGGCATTTCCGGCGTTCGGCGGACATGGGCAAGTCAAGTGCTTACGACCAGCAGGTCCGGCAATACAGCAATGCCGTCTTTAATGCCGATGAGGCGTTCAAGTATCTGGATGAAAGTTTGAATGATTGCGAAAATGACAGCGATACTGCAATTCCGGACGTGCCTCTTGACCCCGCTGCCTTGAAAGACCTGTTGCTTTTTTTCCGCTCTCTCATAATAGCCGTCAACGGGATAAGGCTGTACCCGGCCGGCAACAAGGGACGCACCAACGCCCTCCTGCAGGTCAAGAGCATCCTCGACCGGGTACTGGCCGGTTGCCGCCGCATTCGTATCATAGCGGACAAGAATACCCTGATCATCAATGGGGAGACTATCGACCCGGCGGATTCCAGAGCGCTCGTCGAGAGCATATGCAATTTGTTCGCCGGCATCGATCTCAGCAGTCTTTCGATCAGAAAAGGTTACAGCGACAGGGAGCTGGATAACATGCTGGAGGCAATCGGCATTGCAGACCGCAGAAAGATCCATCCGCAGTACTGGGAGGACGTCAGCAAAGACCGGGGGTTCAGATGCATCGAATTGAAACAGGTGCGCTATACCAGGGTTGAAGAAGGTGAAGAGGCACAGGTCAATTCGACGGTCATCCTCCCGGACGAAACGGAAAGCCCTTACAAGGCACTGTCTGAACACGCCCTGGACGATGAAGAGCTTGCCTGTATCCCCCTGGTCATCAGTTCG
>CAZKYN010000014.1:10136-23844 GCA_964556675.1 uncultured Syntrophaceae bacterium | reverse complement strand
GCTGGACCCTCGCAATTACCTTCTCTACGATATCAGGCCGGGTTGCATGACCAGTATCCGGCTGTTTAAAGAGGGCGGCGTATTGACGGGGTTGGATAATTTCAGCGATTGATCAGGTTGAATATCGAGGAGGCTTTAACACCTATGGCCCGGATAGTCCTGGTAACCGGCGGGAGCCGCAGCGGAAAAAGCGACTACGCCCAGAAGTACGCCGAATCCCTCGCGGGTACAAAGGCCTATGTCGCCACCTGTCCCGTCATCGATTCCGAAACGGCGGAGAGGGTGAAAAAGCACCAGGAGAAGCGCGCCGGCGCCGCCTGGTCCACCATTGAAGAAAATGTAAACCTTGCAGGCGTGATCAGCGGCTGCGGGCACGATATCCTGCTCGTCGACTGCCTTACCCTCTGGGTCAATAATGTCATGTACGAGGCCGGACAAGCGGGCAGCAATGTCACGGAGGATGACATTGCCCTGCTTTGCCTCGATATCATCAAGGCGTGCCGCGGCAGCGCCGGGACAGTCATCTTTGTCACTAACGAGGTGGGAATGGGGATCGTACCCGACAATCCCGAGGCCAGGAAATTCCGGGACCTGGCGGGGCGCTGCAACCAGTCCATAGCCGAACATGCGGACGAGGCCTGGTTCGTGGTCTCGGGCATGCCGGTAAAAATCAAATAGCAGGAGGAGTGGATGGATCTGCTGGCTAAAACGCTTGACGGGATCAAACCGCAGGACCGGGTGGCGCGCGCTCAGGCGCATTCCCGGCTTGAGCAGTTGACCATGCCTTTCTGGGCCCTGGGCCGGCTGCTGGACCTTGCGGAGGACCTGGCGGGCATGACCGGATCGCTGCGGCCCCCGACCGGGTCCAAGGTCGTGGTCACAATGGCGGGCGATCATGGAGTCACGGCCGAGGGGGTCAGCAAATACCCGAGCGAGGTTACTCCCCAGATGGTCTTTAACTTCGTGAACGGCGGCGCCGGCATTAACGCCCTGGCGCGGCAGGCGGGCGCCCGGGTCGTCGTGGTGGACATGGGAGTGGCTGGCGATCTGTCCGGGCCGGCGGCTGCGGGCGAAATCATGTCGCGGCGGATTGCCGCCGGGACAAAAAACATGGCCCGGGGGCCCGCCATGACGCGAGGCGAGGCGGTGAATTCCATCGAGGCGGGCATCTCAGTCGCCCTGGAGCTTGGCTCCGCTGCCGATATCTTTGGAACGGGCGAGATGGGCATCGGCAACACGACTCCTTCCAGCGCCATAGTTGCGCTGCTCAGCGGGGCTTCCATAAGGGAAGTCACGGGCAGGGGCACCGGGATAGACGACGATCAGCTGGAGCGCAAGATAGACGTGATCCAGCGGGCTATCGACGTGAACCGCCCGGACCCGCGCGACCCCCTGGACGTGCTCGCGAAGGTGGGGGGCTTTGAGATCGGGGGCATAGCGGGCCTTATCCTCGGGTGCGCTTCGCTCCGCAAGCCCGTCCTCGTCGACGGGTTCATCTCGGCGGCGGGAGCCCTGGTTGCGCAAAGGCTTTGCCCGACGGCGGGCGATTTCATGATCGCCGCGCACCGAAGCGTCGAGCGGGGCCATCGCGTCGCCCTGGCGGCGCTCGGCAAAGAGCCCCTGCTGGACCTGGACATGAGGCTGGGCGAGGGGACGGGCGCAGCGCTGGCCATGAACATAGTAGAGGCTGCGGTCCGGGTCTTGACGGAGGTGGCCACCTTTGAAGAGGCCTCGGTCTCCAAACCTGATAAATAGAAGCAAATAAGGCAGGCGAATGAAACCCTTTTTCGCAGCGCTCCAGTTCCTGACGGCAATCCCCATCCCCGCGGCCCTGGGCGGCACGCACAGGGACCTGGAGAGGAGCGTTTACCTTTTCCCGGCGGCGGGCCTGGTCCTGGGGGCGCTGCTGTCGGCAATGGATGCGGGTCTGTCGCTGCTCCTGCCGGCTCTTCCAGCGAGCGCGATCATCGTGGCGGCCCTCGTGATTATGACCGGGGGGTTCCACCTTGACGGGCTTGCCGATACAGCCGACGGGTTCATGAGCTCGCGGCCGCGCGAGAGGGTGCTGGAGATAATGAAGGACAGCCGCACCGGGCCCATGGGGGTCATAGCCGTTGTCTCCGTCCTGCTGATGAAAGTGGCCCTGCTTGCCTCCATAACCGGCGCGGTCCGGCCGGCGGCAATCCTTATCATGCCGGTCGCGGGGCGTTGCGCAATTATCATGATCATGGGCGCTCTTCCTTACGCCCGGCCCGATGGAGGTTTGGGGAGCATATTCATGCGCGGCCGCACTTGGCTTTGGGTTGTATGGGGGTTTTTCTTTCTGGCCGCCACGGGCGTGGCGTCGGCGGGCCGGCTGGGGCTTGTCGCCGCTCTCGGCGCGGCGCTCGCAACCGCACTGGCCGCGGTTTACACGAACGGCAAGATTGGAGGCATAACGGGCGACACGATCGGCGCCACCTGCGAGGTCGTGGAACTCGTACCGCTGCTGGTGGCCGCCGCGGGCATCCACAGGGGACTGATCGCATGAATATCCTCAAGCATGGCGGGAATACGCGCTACCTGGCCCAGGTGTCCGGGATACCCGAATCGCGGGTCCTGGACTTTTCGGCGAACATCAACCCTTTGGGGCCGCCCTCCTGGTTCCGGGCCCTGGTCAGCCGCGAACTGGAAAGGCTTGTCCATTATCCCGACCCGGATTGCACAGGGCTTGTCCAGGCCTTCTGCAGGCGCTGGGGCGTTTCCCCCGGCGAAATTATTTTCGGCAACGGTTCGACGGAGCTTCTCTACGTGATTCCCCGCGCCTTCCGCAGCAAGCGCGCTGTAGTGACCGCCCCCGCTTACGCCGATTATGAATCAGCCTGCAGGCAGGCCGGAACGGCTGTCGAGAAGTTCCTGCTGAAGCGGGAGGAAGGGCTAAGCCTCAATATCGCCTCACTTCAGAAATTCATATCTGACGGCGACATTGTCTTCATCGGCCAGCCCAATAACCCAACCGGCCTTTCCAGCAGGGCGGAAGACCTCCGGATTCTGGCCCGCAGCCGTCCGAAGTCGCTCTTCGTCGTGGACGAGGCCTTCGCGGACTTCGTTGCGGGCATCGACCGCCTCGTCCGCGAGAGGCCGGCGAACATCATCGTCCTGGGCTCGATGACAAAATTTTACGCCATCCCGGGACTGCGGCTGGGCTTTGCCGCAGGCTCGCCGGAGCTGATTGCGAAAATGCGCGATTTCCTGCCGCCCTGGACTGTGAACAGCCTTGCCCAGGCGGCGGGAGGGGCGGCTCTCATGGACGAGAGCTATGCCGTGGAAACCAGGGCCTACGTGAAAACGGCAAGGGAGGCTCTGTCGTCCGGGCTCGAAAGAGTTCCCGGACTGGCCGTGTATCCGGGGGAGGCCAATTTCCTTCTCGTGCGGATCGATAAAAGCGGCATCGATGCGCTTGAACTAGCGGCGCGGCTCATCCGCAAGGGCGTGGCAATCCGGGTTTGCAGTAATTTCGAAGGCCTCGACAGCCGGTTCTTCCGGGTTGCGGTCCGGACGGAAAGGGAGAACGAACAGCTGTGCGCCGCTCTGGCGTCAGTTCTCGGCGGGACTGCAAAAACGGCGCTGCGGAAGAAGAAGCCGGCAATCATGTTCCAGGGCACCAGTTCCAATGCAGGCAAGAGCATCCTGACGGCTGCCCTGTGCCGGATACTCCTGCAGGACGGATACAGTGTCGCCCCTTTCAAGTCGCAGAACATGTCGCTCAATTCGCACGTGACAGCCGCCGGCGGCGAGATGGGCCGCGCCCAGGCAGTCCAGGCCCAGGCCTGCCGGCTGGCCCCGGATGTGCGGATGAACCCCATCCTGCTCAAGCCCAACACCGACACGGGCTCGCAAGTGATCGTGATGGGAAACCCCGTTGCGAACATGGAGGTGGCATCCTATATCCGCTACAAGCCGCAGGCATTCGCGGCGGCGCAGCAGGCTTTCGATTCGCTGTCAGCCGAATTCGATGTCGTGGTCCTCGAGGGCGCCGGGAGCCCCGCCGAAGTTAACCTGAAGCATCACGACATCGTCAATATGCGCATGGCGCAATATGCGGGCGCTCCGGTCCTGCTGGTCGGCGATATCGACCGAGGCGGCGTCTTTGCCTCGTTCGTAGGCACAATGGAGGTCCTATCCGAATGGGAGCGCGCGCTCATTGCGGGCTTCATCATCAACCGGTTCCGGGGCGATGAGGCGCTGCTCAGGGACGCCGTCGATTACACAGAGCGCCATACCGGGCGCCCGACCTTCGGGACGGTCCCCTATATACGCGACCTGGGCCTGCCGGAGGAGGACTCGGTAACCTTCAAGAGCCGCATGGGCATTTACGCGGCAACTGTTGAAAACAGCCCGGAAGAGGAAAATAAGGAGATAGAAGTCGCTGTTATCGACCTCCCCCATATATCCAATTTCACCGACTTTGACGCCCTGCGGCTCGAGCCGGATGTGCGGCTCCGGGTGGTCCGTTCGGTCCGCGACCTGAACAGCCCCGACGCCGTCATCCTGCCGGGAAGCAAGAACGTAATCGGCGACATGCAGTACCTGCACAGCCGGGGGCTGGCCGGGCCCATCCTTAAACTTGCCGCTGACGGGAGAACCGAGATAATCGGGATCTGCGGGGGATTCCAGCTCCTGGGGTCCGAGATAGCCGATCCGCACGGTATCGAATCGGGCGGGCGGACCGTGGCGGGTCTGGGGCTGCTGCCGATCTCGACGGTGCTGATGAAGGAGAAAACGCTGCGCCTCGCGGCGGCGCGCCACGTCGATTCCGGGCTGCCGCTCAGGGGCTACGAGATCCACCACGGGCAGACCGGTGGAAACGGCACGGAGCCGCTCGTTTTGCGAGACGACGGCGAGGTGATCGGGCTGCGCTCAAGCGAACGCAAGGTCTGGGGCACTTACCTGCACGGCATCTTTGACGCCGACGGGTTCCGGCGCTGGTTCATAGACGGCCTGCGGAAGCGCAGGGGACTTGACCCGAAAGGGGCCGTTACGGCGACTTACGACCTCGATCCCGCTTTCGACCGTCTCGCGGACGTGGTCCGCGCGAGCCTGCGCATTGAGGAAATATACAAACTCATGGGGCTGCGATGAACATCGAATACCAGGTTCTGACAGCCGTTGTCCTGGACCTCCTGCTGGGCGATCCCCGGTGGTTTCCCCATCCCGTGAAGATTATGGGGCGTTTTGCGCTCGTGCTGGAACCGGTCTCCAGAAGGATGTTCCCGGCCGCGCGGGCCGCCGGGATTGCCGCGGCTTTGATGGTGACAGGCTGTTCCGGCCTGGCTGCCTGGGCGCTTGTGAAGCTGGCCGGGACGCTTCACCCGTGGGCTGCGGACGCCATGTCCATCTTTTTCATCTACACATGCATCGCCGCGCGGGACCTCGCCCGTCACAGCGCAGAGGTGTACCGGGCGCTCGAGGCGGGCAGTCTGGATGCCGCCAGGCAGCGCGTCTCCTGGATAGTCGGGCGGGACACGCAACAAATGGAAGAGGACGACGTGGTGAGGGCCGCCGTGGAGAGTGTCGCCGAGAATACCAGCGACGGCGTCATTGCTCCGCTTTTCTACGCCTTCCTGTTTGGGCCTGTGGGAGCCATCGTGTATAAAGCCATAAACACCCTCGACTCCACATTCGGCTACAAGAACGAAAGGTATCTTGAATTCGGCTGGTGTGCGGCAAAAATCGACGACCTCGCCAACTGGGCCCCGTCCAGGATCACCGCGCTGCTTATTGCCGCCGCAGCATTGCTTACCGGCATGAGGCCCCGGCGGGCCGTCATCATCACCCGCCGCGACGGGCGACTCCACGCAAGCCCCAACTCCGGGCTTTCCGAGGCGGCCATGGCGGGAGCTTTGGGAGTGCAGCTGGGCGGGCCGGTGTGGCGCAAGGGAAAACTTGACCCCATGCCCTTCATGGGCGACCCCGTGAACCCCATCGAGAGGGCACTGATACCCAAGGCCAACGGCCTGATGTTCGCCGCGACGGCGGTTGCGGTCATAGCGGGGATTGTGCTTGCAAAAGGAATGAGAGGGATATTATGACGGCGGACGGAAACAAGGAAGGACCGGTTGGCCGCGTGCTCCTTTTCACCGGAGACGGCAAAGGCAAGACAACGGCCGCCCTCGGCATGGCGCTGAGAGCGAGCGGGCATGGCATGAAAGTCCTCTTCCTTCAGTTCGTCAAATCCGACGGCTCAACGGGTGAGACGGCCGCTTTTGCAAAACTTCCGGGCGCCGAAATCGTCCTGACAGGCCTGGGATTTGTCCCGTCGCCCGGGAGCCCGGAATTTTCCGCACACTGCCGAGCGGCCGGGGACGGGATTAAAAAGGCCCAGGAGGCGCTCTCTTCGGGCAAATACGACATGGTCTGCCTCGATGAAATAGCGATAGCCGTTGCGAAAGGCCTCGTGGCCGAAGAAGAGGTCCTCGAAATGGTCAGGCACGCCCACCCGGACACGGTAGTGGTCTTAACGGGGAGAAATGCGACTGCGGGAATGATAGAGCTGGCCGACACTGTGACCGAGATGAAGAACATCAAACACGGCCTGGCAAGCGGTCGGCCGGCCCGGAAAGGGGTAGAGGAGTGAGCGGGCCCTGTCCCAGGATAGTAATCGGGGGCACGCACAGCGGCGTGGGGAAGACCTCGCTCACGCTGGCCCTCGTTGCCGCCCTGCGCCGCCGGGGGCATCGCGTCCAGACGTTCAAGGTCGGCCCCGACTTCCTTGACCCGTCCTATCTCACGATCGCCTCGGGAAGGGCATGCTATAACCTTGACGGGTGGATGATGGGTCGCAAGCATGTCGAAGGCCTGTTTGCCCGCGCCACGGCTGACGCCGATATTGCGGTGATCGAAGGGGTAATGGGGCTCTTCGACGGGACGGGGCCCGACAGCCTCGAGGGGAGCACGGCAGAGATAGCCGCATGGCTCAAGGCCCCCGTGGTCCTCGCGGCCGATGTCTACGGCATGGCCAGGAGCTTTGCCGCCATGGTGAAGGGCTATGCCACATTCGACAGGACAGTCCGCATCGGCGGCGTTATTGCCAACCTCTGCGGCTCCGAGCGCCATGGCAAGCTCCTCGAAGAGGCGCTGAGCGCCGCTTCGCTGCCGCCGCTGGTCGCCGCCGTCCCGCGGGGCGGCCTGCCCGGGCTTCCGAGCCGCCACCTGGGACTGGTTACGGCGGACTCGCGCAACCTCTCGCCGCAGAAACTCGAAGAGCTGGCGGATATGTTCGAGGCCCGCTCATCGCTGCAGGAGATCGTAAAACTGGCGGAGGCGGCCCCTCCTCTCAATTTAAAAGTTCCTCCCCGCAAGAGGCTCCTCCCCCGGGCCCGGATCGGCATCGCCTTTGACGGTGCGTTCCATTTCTATTACCGCGACCTCCTCGACGAGTTGGAGGACCTCGGGTGCGAACTCGCAGCTTTCTCTCCGGCCGCGGACAAAGGCCTTCCCGCCTGCCTCGATGCGCTTTACTTCGGAGGAGGGTACCCCGAAGAACTGGCGCGGGAGCTCTCCGGGAACACGGCCATGATCGCCGACATCATCAGGTTCGCCCGGAGCGGCCGCCCCGTTTACGCCGAGTGCGGCGGCCTGATGTACCTTTGCCGCAGCCTGGAAACGACCGACGGCGAAGTCTATCCCATGGTGGGTCTCCTGCCCGCGGAGACCCGAATGCACAAAAGCCTGCGGGCGCTCTCGTATACGGAGGTCGAGTTGCAGGAGGATTCCCTCTGGGGCGAAAAGGGGAGCGTCGCCCGCGGCCACGAGTTCCACTATTCAGAGCTGCTGTCGAGTCCGGCGGGAGCCGAAGGCTGGCGCCCCGCATACATTATGAGAAAGCGGCGGGGGACGCCTCCGGAGGAAGAGGGGTTCCAGCGGGGCAAGGTGCTGGCGAGTTACGCCCACATGCACCTGGCGAGCCGCCCCGAGCTGCTGGAATACTTTATCAAGACCTGTGAAGGACAATCATGAGCAAGCAAGCATTAAAGGCCGAAGCCGCAATCCATGACCTGTTGAGGAACCCTCGCAGCGGGCCGGACATCGAGGCCCGGTCGTTCGAGATCATCGACGGGGAGGCGCCGCCGCACAAATTCACCCCGCGGGAATGGCAGGTCGTGCGCCGGATGATCCACACTGCCGGGGATTTCGGGATAATGGAAACAGTCCGCTTCTCCCCTGGCTCCATCGATGCGGCTGTCCGCGCGTTTCGCACAGGGGCCCCGATCTACGTCGATTCGAACATGGCCGCTGCGGGGCTTTCCCTCGAGCGCCTCAGGGCTGCCTGTCCCGCTTATTCGCGGCGCAATATAGTCTGCCATATTGCCGATCCCGATGTTGCCGGGGATGCTCGGCGGCAGGGCCTTCCCCGCTCCCTGTTCGCGGTGAGGAAGGCGAGGCCGATGCTCGACGGCGGCATAGCCGTGTTCGGCAATGCGCCCGTCGCGCTTTTGGAGCTCAACCGCCTGGTCATCGAAGAGGGGCTGCGGCCCGCTTTCGTCGTCGGGGCGCCAGTGGGCTTTGTCAATGTGGAGGAGAGCAAGGCGGAACTCGCCGGGCTCGGCGTCCCGTTCATTTCCGTAACAGGCAGGCGCGGCGGGAGCACGCTGGCCGTGAGCATCGTCCACGCGCTTTGCGCAATTGCGGCCGCCGAAGGCGGGCAGAGCGCCGCGATGGCGCCGGAAGCCCAAGCCCAAACCGAAGCAATCATCCTGCTCGGGCACGGCAGCCGTGTGCCCGGAGCGGGCGAGGACATGGAACAGGTCGCGCGCCGCGTCCGGGACAAGGCCGGTTTTGCCCTGGTCGAAACATGCAGCATGCAGATGCTGGGCCCCAGGTTTGCCGATGCACTGGAGAAGTGCGTGAGAGGCGGCGCCCGGCGCGTTATCGTGATCCCGTATTTCCTGCACGTGGGCGTCCATATGAGGGAGGACATACCCGAACTGCTCCGGGAGGAGTTGCGCCGTCATTCAGGCGTCGGAATCGAAATCATCCTGGGCAAGAACCTCGGTTACGACGAGAGCCTGGCTGATCTTGTGGTCCGGCGGATCGAGGAATCGAGAGGCCTGACGGCTATGACGCCGGCAATCAGGGAGGAAAAATGAAGGGCCGGGCTGTTTCAAAATTTTTAAACAATTCAGAAAACAAGATTCTTCGGCTCCGTCTCAGAATGACATCGTTTGGTCATCCCGAGCGCCGGCGAAGGATGTCTCTTTTTGAAATCAGATTCTTCATCGCTTTGCTCCTCAGAATGACATTGCGATATAGTCTCCCGGGCGCTGCCCTGGCGCTGATCCTGCCGGGAAACGCCTTCGCCATGCACATTGCCGAAGGCATCCTGCCGGCCCCGTGGGCTGCCCTGTGGTTCGCCGCCTCCGCCCCTTTCGTCTACTGGGGGCTGAGAAAACTGAAAAATCAGGGCCGTCAATCGACATGGTTCAAACCCTATGTGGGAATGGTCGGAGCGGCCGTGTTCATCATCTCCTGCATGCCGATACCTATACCCTTTGCCGGAACATGCTCCCACCCGTGCGGGACGGGGCTGGCGGCCATACTGATCGGTCCGGCGCTTACAGCCGTCGTGGCCAGCATCGCGCTCGTGCTCCAGGCCCTGTTCCTGGCGCACGGCGGCCTGACTACGCTCGGCGCCGATGTATTCTCAATGGGCGTGGCTGGGGCCCTGGCAGGGTTCGGTGTCTTCCGGATCTCCCGCCGCCTTGGCTTATCTTATTCGGCATCGGCCTTTCTGGCCGGACTCCTTTCGGATTGGGCGACCTATGCCGTGACTTCTGTGCAGTTGGCGGGTGCGCTGGCCGAACCCGGGGCTTTCCCGTCCCTTTTTTATGCTATAGCGGCGGCGTTTATACCGACGCAACTGCCCCTGGGGGTATTGGAGGGCTTTTTGTGCATGGGCGCCCTTCGTTTTATAAGCGTGAGGAGACCCGAGTTTCTGCGGCTTGCAGAGGAGAAAGGAGAGGCGGAATGAAAAGGTCTGCAACTGCCGCGGCTTTGGCCGTTCTGATAATCGTTTCCGCATTGGCGTGCGCCTCGGCCGCCGAGCAGGGGAAATGGCCCGGCGTGGACGAGGCTGTCGTGAAGAAATTTGCGGATGACGCCGGCCGGGAGGCAAGCGGACCTTTATTCGGCATGGAAGGGGACATGATGCTGTTTGCCTTCCTCATCGCGGGGGCGGTAGGGGGCTTCACGGGCGGGTACTATTTCCGGAGTTTGTTTCCGCCCCGGGGAAAAGACGAAAAGGTTGTCTGAACTTGTTTGACCTGTTCCTGGACATATTCTCCTGCCGCGAGAACGCCTGGACCCGCATTGATTCCCGGGTCAAGCTTATCGTTGCGCTTGCGTCGATAGTTTTCATTCTCCTGTCCTCGCGGACGGTCCTGCCCCTTGCCTTTTTTGTATTCTGCACGGGCGCCATGTTCGCCCTGGGGATGCCGCTGAGGCTGGTCCTGGCGAGGGTGGCGGGCCCGCTGGGGATTGCGCTTGTCCTCGTTTCCCTCATGGCCTTCACACAGGGCCCCACAGTCATATATCCCGTGCGGTTCGATTTATTCGGGGGATTTGAGCTGCTGCTCCGGGAAGAGGGGCTCCGGAACGGAATACTGGCGGGGTCGCGGGTGCTCGGCGCAGTCAGCGTGGTTCTGCTGCTCGGAGCGGTGACGCCGGCCCACAAGATCTTCGCTTCGCTGCGCTGGGGGCGAGTTCCGGAAGGCTGGGTGGAAATAGCTCTCCTGATGTACCGTTATATATTCTGCCTGCTCGAGCACACTGCTGAATCGGTCGAGGCTCAGCGGGTCCGGCTCGGTTACACGGGCGCCCGGCGATCTCTTTCGTCAATCGGCACCCTGGCCGGAATAGTGGTCCTGCGCTCTCTGGACCAGGCGCGGCAGACCCATGAGGCCATGATGGTCCGGGGCTACCGGGGCTGCCTTACTTTCGGGCCCATGCCTCATCTGGGCCGGAAAGACCTCTTGTCGATTTTCCTGGCGCTGTTCGTCATCGCCTCAGCCTGGGCGGCCCTGGAATGGAGGGCCTTTCTTTGAAAACGCAATCGTTCGCAGTTGAAACACGAGCCGTTTCATTTTCATACGAGGAAGGCTCGCTGGCCCTGGATTCCGTTGATTTCCGGGTGAGGCCCGGCGAGTTCGTAGCGCTGCTCGCCTCCAACGGCTCCGGGAAGACCACTCTGATCAAGGTCCTCATGGACCTCCTCAAGCCCCGGGCGGGGACGGTGCTTATTGAGGGCAGGGATTTGCGCGACATCCCCGCGCGCGAGCTGTATCAAAAAGTGGGACTCGTATTCCAGAGCCCCGACGACCAGCTCTTTGCGGCTACGGTCGAGGAGGACGTGGCTTTCGGGCCGCGCAATCTCGGACTGCCGGAGGAAGAGGTCCAGCGCCGGGTCGCGGAGTCGCTCGACGCCGTTGCCGCAACCGGGCTGCGCCGCCGAGCCGTGCACCACCTGAGCTTCGGTGAGAAAAAAAGAGTCTGCCTGGCGGGGGTGCTGGCCATGAACCCGGGAACCCTGATTCTCGACGAGCCCACCCAGGGGCTCGACCCGAAAGGCGAGTCGACCATGCTCCACCTGCTGCACCGGCTCAACCGCGAGAGGGGCGTAACAGTCGTGCTCGCAACACATTCGGTGGACATGCTGCCCCTTTTCGTCAACTCAATATACGTGCTCAACCGCGGCAGGGTCCTGCAGGAAGGGCCTCCGGAAGAGATATTCCGGGACCACGAGATGATAAAAAAGGCCGGGCTGCGGCTCCCTTATATCTCCAGCCTGCTGTATGAGCTCAAGCGCTACGACGGAGTGCCCATCAACGGCCTGCCGCTCACAATCGGGGAGGCGCGGGAGCGGCTCCTGGAAATCATCCCCGAGGAACTGATACAGAACCAGCTCAAGAGGGAAATGCCGTGAGCGTCCTGCGCAGCGGTCTAACGACGGGCGCCTGTGCAGCCGCGGCGGCCAAGGCCGCGGCAATGGTGCTGCTCGGCCTGGCCGCTCCGAAGGCGGTGGAGATCAGACTCCCGGAAGGCAAAACGGTTAAAGTGCCCGTAAGCAGCGCTTTCAGAAAGGCGGGAGGCGCGCTGGCGTCGGTCATCAAGGATGCCGGGGATGACCCTGATATAACCGACGGGGTCACCGTGACTGCGCACGTGGAATGGGCGGACGGCGGCGTCTCGTTTTTGGCGGGCGAAGGCGTGGGGATTGTGACGAAGCCGGGACTGTCGGTAGCGCCGGGCGAGCCGGCGATCAACCTCGTCCCCCGCACGATGATAGCCGATTCAGTCCGGGAGGCGACACCCCGGGGAATAAGGGTAACATTATCGATTCCCGGCGGGCGGGAAATCGCGGCGCGGACTTTCAACCCCAGACTCGGTATCGAGGGCGGCCTTTCCATTTTGGGGACCACGGGCATTGTGCGGCCCTTCAGCTGCCCGGCCCTGCGGGCCTCCATACGGTGCGCCCTGCAGGTGACGGCTGCATCCGGAGTGAAAAATCCGGTGTTTGTCCCGGGTCACATCGGGGCCAGGGCCGCGGCCCGGCATTTTAATGTTGCCGATGAACAGCTCCTTGAAGTAAGCAACGAGTGGGGATACGCGCTGGACGAGGCGGTCCCGCTCGGTTTTTCAGCCATACTGGTCCTGGGCCATCCGGGCAAGCTGGCCAAACTCGCCGCCGGCAGCTGGGATACGCATTCATCGCGGTCGAACAGCGCCCTGCAGTATGTTGGCGGGATCGCGCGAGAACTGGGGCTCGCCCTGCCTGAATCTCCCACAGTGGAAGGCGTCTTCGCGGCGCTTTCCGACCGGCACAGGAAAGCGCTCGGCGGCCTGGTTGCGGGCAGCGTCCGCAACGCCGTTGCCAGGAGGCTCGGCAAAGGCATCAGGACGGCAACCGTCCTCGTGGACATGAAAGGCAACATCCTGGGCAGCAGCGGCCAGTTAGGCCCCTGGAGGTAACACAATTATGGAAATTAATGGCAATTATATATTCATAGTCGGCTGCGGTCCGGGCTCCGCCGATTTCCTGACCCCCGCGGCCCTCAACGCCATAAACAATGCGCAGGTTATCGTGGGGGCGCAGCGGCTGCTGGACCTTGTCCCCGAAGCAGACGGCGAACGCATCGCCGTTGATGCGGATATTAGTCGCGTGCTGGGCTGCATCGAGGAGCATGGAAAGACGAAAACCGTCGCCGTGCTCGTGACCGGCGACCCCGGCATCTTCAGCCTGGCGCGGCCCGTGATCGCGCGCTTCGGCCGGGAGCGCTGCTGCGTCATACCCGGCGTGAGCTCTCTCCAGGAGGCATTTGCGCGGCTCGCGCTGGACTGGCATGACGTCCGGATCATTGACGCCCACGGGGCCGACCCGCCGGAAGATGTTGATACGGCGGGAGACAAGATAGCGGTGTTCGCGGGGCGCAGGGAATCGTGCGTCTGGGCGGAGCGACTCGGGAAAAAGCTCGGGCCCGGCTACCGCACCTTCCTGTGCGAGGACCTGACCCTTCCCGGCGAAAGGGTCCGGGAGATTGCGCCGGACGATCTTCTGAAGGAGCAGCCGTCTTCGCGGTCCATAATTATTTTTGTTCGCAAGGAGCTACTCAAGTGAAGACAGGAACGCTTTACGGGATCGGGGTGGGTCCCGGCGACCCGGAACTTATAACTG
>CAZKYN010000014.1:0-10036 GCA_964556675.1 uncultured Syntrophaceae bacterium | reverse complement strand
ACAGGAACGCTTTACGGGATCGGGGTGGGTCCCGGCGACCCGGAACTTATAACTGTAAAAGGGGCAGCGGTCCTGGGACGGTGCCCCCACGTGTTCGTGCCCAAGGCCCGGACGGCGGCGGAAAGCGTGGCGCTCTCGATTACGAGCCGCTACATCGGGAGGGGCGCCAGGGTCCACGAACTGCTGTTCCCGATGACGGCCGACCAGCAGGAGCTTTCTTCGCGCTGGCGGGAGAATGCCCGGTCCGTAGCCGCTGTCCTCGAGTCCGGGGAGGACGCCTGCTTTATCACTCTGGGGGACCTCTTCCTGTATTCCACTTTCATTTACCTCCTGCGGGAGGTCAGGAAAGTGCTCCCCTCCGTGGACGTCGTCTCGATACCCGGAGTGACGTCGTTCAGCGCGGCAGCCTCGCTCTCGTGGTTTCCCGTGGGAGAGGGGCGCGAGCCCGTCACGGTGATCCCCGCGTCCTCCGACGACCTGGGGGCCGTCCGGGAGGCGCTCGGGAACCGGGGCACGGTAATCCTGATGAAGATCGGCAGACGCCTGCCGGAAATCCTGGACATCATCGAATCCGCGGGGCTCATTGACCGCGGCATATTCGCATCCCGCGTCGGCATGGAGGGCGAGCGCGTCGAAACGGATTTGAAAAAGCTGCGCGGCGCCGCTCCGGAAGCGGGATATCTCTCCGTCATCCTCGTGCATGCCGGGAAGGAGGAACAGAAATGAAAGTGATTTTTGTCGGGGCAGGCCCCGGCGACCCGGGGCTGCTCACGGTCAAAGCACGGGACACTCTGAAAAAATGCCGGATAATAATCTACGCCGGATCCCTGGTGAGCCCCGAAGTCATGTCGATCGTGCCGGCGCGCGCCGAGCGCCACGATTCTGCCGGGATGAGCCTGGAGGAAATAACAGCGGTATTTGAAAAGGCGCGGGACCGGAACATCGATGTCGTGCGCCTCCACTCGGGCGACCCCTCCATCTACGGCGCGATCCGCGAACAGATGAACAGGCTGGACGCTCTGGGGATCGAGTACAGCGTCATCCCGGGCGTGAGCGCGTTCCAGGCGGCCGCCGCCGCGCTGGGAGCAGAGCTGACGGCCCCCGAAGTGGCGCAGGCGATCATCCTCACCCGCACTTCGGGGCGAACTCCGCTTCCCAAAAAACAGGAGCTCGGAAAACTCGCCCGCTCCCGGCCGACCCTGTGCATTTACCTTTCGGGGCATAAGATCGAGGACACCGTCCGCGAACTGGCTCCCCATTACGGGGCGGATTGCCCCGCCGCCGTTGTCTATCACGCCTCCTGGCCCGACGAGAAAATCATCCGGGGCAGTCTGGGCGATATAGCTTCGAAGGTGAGGAAATCCAAACCGGGGCGCACATCCCTGATCATAATCGGGCGGGCCCTGGCGAGGGACATACCTGATTCGAAACTTTACGACGGGAATTTCGGCCACGGGTTCCGGAAGAGAAAAAGAAGAAAGGAGGCGCCGCTTCGAAAGGCCCGGTGAACGCAATTTAAGAGATTCGTCGGGCTTGCCGAAACGACTCAAACGGATTGCCATGAAGACTGCCCTCGTATCGCTTTCCGCCGAAGGCGCCGCAATGCTGAAGAAGCTCGCGGCGGTCCTGAAAAACGCGGATTTGTACATCCATAAGAATGTACCGGGCAAAATCAACGACATGCGCTTTGAGAGCATCGTCTCTCTGACCGCGGATATTTTCGGGCGCTACGAGGGCGTGATATATGCCGCGCCCTGCGGGGTCGTCGTGCGGGCGATCGCGCCTCTGATAAAAAGCAAGCTGACCGATCCCGCAGTGGTTGTAATAGATGCGGGCGCGAGGTACTCTATCAGCCTGCTGGCAGGCCACGAGGGCGGCGCGAACGAACTGGCCATCCGCGCTGCCAACATCCTGGGGGCAGAGCCCGTGATTACGACAGGCACGGAGGCCCTAAAAGACATCATCGTGGGAATAGGCTGCCGGAAGGGGGCCAAAACCGAATCGATTGTCGAGGCGGTCAGGGAAGCGATCTCCAGGGCCTGCGTCAAGGAGGAGAACGTCCGGTTTCTTGCATCGGCCGATATCAAATCGGAAGAGCAAGGCCTTATCGAAGCCTCCGAGGTCTTGAGAATACCCCTGCGCTTCATCAGTTCCGGGGAGATCCGCGAGTGCGGGCGATCCTTTAAACGCTCGGAACTGGCAAGCCGAAAGGTGAGCCTGCCCGCCGTCGCGGAGCCGGCGGCCCTGCTTGCCGGGAAAAGAACAAAAATTATTTTGCCGAGGATTACATGGAAAAGCGTGACCGTTGCCGTCGCAAGGGAAAGCTTTACGTCGTAGGCATCGGGCCGGGCGGGCGGGAAGACCGCACGCGCAGGGCGGAAGATGCCATCCGGGAAAGCTCCGTTGTCGCGGGGTATACAGGGTACCTTGAATTGATCGAAGACCTCACGGAAGGCAAGGAAACGATCGCCTCCGGAATGACCCGGGAAGCGGAACGCTGCCGGGCCGCGCTGGAGCGGGCCGCGGGCGGCGAGATCGTTTCTCTTGTTTCTTCGGGAGACCCCGGGGTTTACGGGATGGCGGGCCTCGCCCTGGAGATGGCCGCCGGGATGAAGATCAACGTTCCGGTGGAGATAGTGCCGGGCATAACGTCGGCCACGGCTGCGGCGGCCAAGTTCGGGGCGCCGCTGATGCTGGATTTCGCGGCGATCAGCCTGAGCGACATCCTTGTCCCGTGGGATTCAATCCGGGAAAGGCTCACGGCGGCCGCTATTGCCGACTTCGTCACGGTGCTTTACAACCCCCGCAGCAGCAAGCGCAGGAAACACCTCGAAGAAGCGGTGCTGATCTTCCGCGCCGTGCGCCCGGGAAAAACTCCCGTAGGCATCGCCACGGCGGTGGGCAGGGGCGGGGAGAAGATCACAATCACGGACCTCGACCATATTTTCGATCACGAAATAAACATGCGCAGCATCATCACTATCGGCAACAGCTCTTCTAAAAAAATCGGGAAATGGTTCATCACCCCGCGGGGGTACCGTCTGTGATCCTGCTCCTGGGCGGCACGGCAGATACGGCCCCGATCGCGGTCCGCCTGGCCCGGGCGGGCAAACGGGTGCTCGTCTCCGTGGCGACCGACGTCCCCCTGGAAACGGGAGCGGGCGATCATCCCGGCATCGAGGAGCGCAGCGGGCCGCTGGACGCCGAAGGCATCGCCTCTCTGGTCAGAGAAAAGGGAATCAGCCTGATCGTGGACGCCACCCATCCTTACGCCGTTACAATCCGCGAAACGGCCCGGGCCGCGGCCCGGCGCCTGGCCGTGCCCTATATCACTTACGTGCGGCCGCCTGAGGCGGCGGATGCGGGACGATCGGACGAAATTGTATTTGCCTCCGGCCATGAAGAGGCGGCGCGCATGGCTTTTTCCTTCGGCAGACCGGTGCTCCTGACTACCGGAAGCCGGAATCTGGCCCCATATGCGACGGAAGCAAAGGCTTCACGGGCGCGCCTCGTTGTGCGCGTGCTCCCCCATGCCTCATCTCTGCAGGCCTGCAGGGCTCTTCGTATAACGGACGAAAACATTATTGCAGCCCGCGGCCCTTTCTCCCTGGAAACGAACCGGGAAACAATCCGGAAATTCGGGATAGGCGCGCTCGTCACGAAAGACAGCGGCGCGGCGGGCGGCTTCAGCGCCAAGATCGAAGCGGCCCGGCTCGAAAGCTGCCGGGTGGTGGTTGTGAAGCGCCCGGAAATTTCTCCCCAAACAAAAGACGTATATTTCGAGAGCATTCCGGAAATGTGCGATTACATCCTGTCTCTGGCTGATATAAGATAGTATCGGTTCCATTTGCTGTTTCCTCCATTTTGTCGTATGTTGCCCACTTTAAAACCGGGGGGCACGTGAATGCCGGAAGTCACTGTTTTTGAAAAAATAAATGTCGAGTTGCCGGGGGAAAGGATCCTGAGGCGGCTCGGATACAAGCACGGTGTGACCTCCGTCTCGCCGGAGGAGTTCAAACGTCTGGAACTCGCTATAGACGAGGCGCTGGCGCAGATCCATTTGAAGGGCGCCGCGAAACGCCTTGCTCTCCTCGAGAGAGGTCCGGGCATCCTGAAACTTGCCGGCGGTGTGGAACTGGCTGGCAAAAGACTGGCGGCGATGCTCAGGGACTCGGACGAAGTACTGCTGATGGGCGCAACGGGAGGGCCGCAGATAATGGAGGCCATCGGCAGATTGGGCAGCGGGGGAGACCTCGCAAAAGGCGTCGTCTTCGACGCAGTTGCCGGCGAAGTAGTCGACAGCGCCCTCGACTGGATAGCACGTTACTTCGACAACGTGCTGCGGCGGGAAGGCAGGAGGCTTACGTCCCGGCGGTATTCGGCCGGGTATGCCGATTTCGTCCTGGAAAACCAGGCCATTTTTTTCCGGGAGCTGGAGCTGGAGAAGCTGGGGGTGCGGCTTACCGAGAGCTTCATCCTGGTCCCGGAGAAGTCGGTCACGGCGATTGCCGGCATAGAAAAGGCGGTTTAAAGGAAAGGCCAAGGCCTTATTGCCGAAAAATTTCAATTTCTGAATTCCCCCTTTATAAAGGGGGAGTTTATACGATTGCCAAAACCAGATGACACGGAGGGACATCATCGTGACTCCAAAAGAAAGATTGGTCCGGAATATTAAACAAAGGGTCCTTGTCCTGGACGGGGCGACTGGAACGGAATTCCAGAAGGCCGGGATGCCCGCGGGGGTGTGTCCCGAGCTGTGGTGCCTCGATCACCCGGAGACGGTGCTGGACGTCCATGCGGCCTACTGCGACGCAGGCTCCGATATTATATACACGGCGAGCTTCGGCGCCAACCGCTGCAAGCTGGCCCAATACGGCGCCCCCCGCCAAGAAGGAGCGCGCTCCGTGAACACAGGCCTGGCCGAGATTGCACGCGAAGCGGCGGGCCGGTCCTGTCTGGTTGCCGGCGATATCGGCCCAACGGGGAGGTTTGTCGAACCTTTCGGAGACCTGGCGTTTGAGGACGCGGTCAACATCTTCAAGGAACAGGCCCTCGGGCTCATTGAAGGCGGCGCCGACCTGTTTGCCGTCGAGACGATGATGGATATCCAGGAGGCACGCGCCGCCCTGATTGCGATAAAGGAAGTTTCCGACCTTTTCACGATTGTGACCATGACTTTCGAGCGGGACGGAAAGACCCTCAACGGAACCGATCCCGTAACGGCGCTCATCACGCTCCAGAGCCTCGGGGCAGACGCAGTAGGATGCAACTGCTCGGCCGGTCCGAAAGAGATGCTGGATTTCATCCGCGCAATGCAGCCCTACGCGAAAGTCCCGCTTGTCGCCAAGCCGAATGCGGGACTGCCCCGGCTCGAACGCGGCAATACGGTCTTCGATATGGACCCGGTAACTTTCGCGGGATTCGGGAAGGAATTCGCGGCGGCGGGCGTGTGCCTGATCGGAGGCTGCTGCGGCACCGGCCCGGAACACATCCGGAAACTGGCGGGTGCAATCAGGGGCGAGCGGCCGATCAAGCCTGCGAAGAAATCAGTGGGAGCCGTGAGCTCAGCGAGAAAAACAGTCGTGCTCGAAACGGGCATGCCGCTGGCGATAGTCGGCGAGCGGATCAATCCCACCGGAAAGAAACTGCTCCGGGAGGCCCTGGAGAAAGGCCTTGCCGACATGTCGCTCATCCGCGAGATGGCGAAAGATCAGGAGAGGCAGGGAGCCGGCCTGCTGGACGTCAACGTGGGAACGCACGGAATCGACGAACCGGCTACGATGAGAAAGGCGATCAATTTCCTTTCCACAATAACCGACCTGCCGCTGTCAGTCGATTCGCCCAAGGTGGAGACGATCGAGACGGCTCTGCGCCTTTATCCGGGCCGCATGCTCATCAACTCGATTTCCGGCGAAAAGGACAAGATGGAAAGGCTGCTCCCGGTTGCGGCAAAGTACGGGGCTATGTTCATCCTCCTGCCGCTCACGGACGGCGAGGTCCCGCAATCGGCGGCGCGGCGCAAGGAAATCGTTCGCGAGGTATTCTCCCGGGCAAAAGGCCTGGGCTTTACGAAAGACGACTTCGTCGTGGACGGGCTGGTCATGACTGTTGCCTCGAACCCGAATGCCGCGCGGGAGACCCTCGCCATGATCGACTGGTGCTCCGGCTCCTTCGGGGCGAAGACAATCGTCGGCTTATCAAACGTCTCGTTCGGTTTGCCCGCACGCAACTGGGCAAACGCATCGTTCCTTGCCATGGCCATTGATAAGGGGCTCACGATGGCTATTGCCAACCCCTCAAACTCCGAGCTGATGGATGTGAAAACGGCCTCCGACCTCCTGGCCGGAAGGGACTGGGGGGCAAAGGCTTACATTTCCCGTTTCTCGGAAGCGTCAGCCCCGCAGAAGAAAGAGGCCCCGGCGCAGTCGCCGCGAGAGCTGGTGGCCCGCGCCGTCCTGGAAGGCGACCGCGACCGGATCAGGGCGCTGATCGACAATGCCCTGAGGGCCGGCGAAAGCCCCTTCAACCTGGTCCAGGAAACGATGATACCCGCCATTACGAAAGTGGGGATGCTTTTCGAAAAGAGGGAATATTTCCTTCCCCAGCTGATTGCCGGGGCGGAGACGATGAAACTCGGCGTCGACCACCTCGAGCCGCTGTTGCGGGAAAAGGCTCTGCAGGACGCCGGGACCGTCATGATTGCGACGGTCGAAGGCGACATCCACGATATCGGCAAGAACATTGTTTCTCTGCTGC
The DNA here is from genome assembly GCA_964556675.1 of uncultured Syntrophaceae bacterium. Lineage (GTDB taxonomy): Bacteria > Desulfobacterota > Syntrophia > Syntrophales > UBA4778 > JBDKTK01. The sequence continues at coordinate 3,280 of CAZKYN010000014.1, read as the reverse complement.
TGAAGAACCACGGCTTCCGGGTAATCGATCTGGGGAAGGACGTACCCGCAGCTCAAATCGTGGAGGCGGCCCAAAAGGAAAGGCCCGGAGTCATTGGACTATCCGCTCTCATGACGACCACGATGGTGAGGATGAAAGAGGTGATCGATGCCGCGAAGAGGGGCAATATCAATGCCGAATTCATCCTGGGCGGGGCGGTGGTGACCCGCGCCTTTGCCGAGTCGATCGGCGCCGAATATGCCAGGGATGGCGTGGAGGCGGTAAAAATTATCGGCAGACTCATCGGGCGGCCCGCTGCATCAACTTAAAAAAACAATTGACGGAAAAGAATTTTGAGCTATTTTAAGCCGCCTTTGGCGGAAGGTTTGTTCCTGCCCGTTGCGGGCGTAAATAAATATCTCTGGGGAAGGTGATGGAAATTACCGACATGAAGAAGAGACTGGCGGAAATAATACTGGAGAAATCTTTCCGCTACAGCGAGGAGCCGTTTACATTGTCATCGGGGCTTAAGAGCAACTTCTACTTTGACTGCAAGAAGACCACCCTCGATCCCGAGGGTATGAGCCTGATCGGGCATGTTATTTTTGACATGCTGAAGGATTCCGGCGTGGTCGCCGTGGGCGGCTTGAGCCTGGGCGCGGACCCAATAGCGAATGCGATCTCCCTTGTGTCCTACCAGCAGGGCAGGCCCATCAATCCGTTCATCGTCCGCAAGGACGCCAAGGGGCACGGCACGAAGAGCAGGATCGAGGGCAATATCCGGCCCGGGGACAGGGTTGCCGTCCTTGATGACGTGGTGACGACCGGCGCCTCGACCATCACCGCTTTGGAGGCCGCAAAGGATGCCGGCCTGGTCGTAGACAGGGTGATTGTGCTGGTCGATCGCGAGGAGGGCGGCGCCGAGAATATCCTGAAATATGTCGACCGCCTCGATCCCGTTTTCAAACGCTCCGACATAATGAAACTACATGAAAAAAAGTGAAGAGATTCTTTGAGATAAGATTCCCGCTGATTCTTTTGGGTTCTCTCGCTTTATGCCTGATTGCCTGCCAGAGTGCGGAAAACGCGAGCACTCAAAATCAGGCGAGAGTCAATACAGCCTCTGAACGAGTAGAACCCGAACCTGCTGCAAATCCCCAGGCGCAGGCCCCGGCCGGGCCTGAGCGCCCCAAGTCCGGGGCCGTAAGAGCCAGGGGTGGAGCCGTTGCGCCGGGGAGCGAAGTTGAAGATACGGCATCCGCGCCGGAATCCGCCGGAGAGAATATTGCCGCTAAGAGGGGCGCCGGACCCCAGGTCCAGGACCGGATCGTGGTTGCCCGTTTCAACACGGTGCAGAACGGCCCGCCGGCGGGCTGGACGCTTGACCTCAAAAAAGGATCTCATAATTTCTCAGTGGAGCGGGACGGGCAGGACCTCGTCCTGCACATGGTGAGCAAGAACAATTCATTCGGGATAAAAAAAGAGGCCCATGTCAATGTCCGCGAGTACCCGTACCTGAACTGGCGCTGGAAGGCCGTCAGGGTCCCGCCGGGCGGAGATGTCAGGAATGCCGGGACAGACGACCAGGCTATCCAGCTCTACATAGCATTCCCCGCGATGGGTTGGCCCGCGGCCCTCAATTCTCCGGTAATAGGATATGTCTGGGATAATGAATCGCCGCGGGGCTATTACGGACGGTGCCGGCAGATCGGCGGAGACAAACTGCGTTACCTTGTCCTGCGCAACAAGGGAGATAAGACCGGTGAATGGCAGGTGGAGAAACGCAACGTATACCAGGATTATAAAACCCTGTTCAAGGATATCAAAAACGGCGAACCAGACGCGGTCACTAACGGGCTGCAGATCCACATCAACTCCCAGCATACGGGGACCGAGGCCGAGAGCTATATCGGCGAGATCTATTTCACCAAGAGTTAAAAAGATCCCTGTAAAAAGTCCGGGGCGGCGGCCGCCCTTTTTATTCCCTGGACCCGGTCCCGGTCAAGCCGGGGAACGGCGAATCGATCCCGCAAAAGCGGACCTGTTTTCTCATGACATCCTGAGCGCAGCGAAGGATCTGTTTTTCCATCCCCATGCCGGGCGATTTAGTCGGTAATTTCAGATGACCTGTGGACCCGGGCTGTGCCGGAGTCTGAGCCGGTTCACAAGCAGGTGCGCCTGTCGGGTCGGTTCGGGGAGCCTGTAACCGTCGCAGCAGGCAAGCGCCGTCTCAACAGCCCGGTCAAATCCGATCCTGTGGCCCGGGGAGATGAACACGGGTTTCACTTTATCTTTCGTCCGCAGCACTGCTCCGATCTTCTCGCCGCGGTGCACGAGTTCCGAATAGTTTCCTTTCTTTATTCCCGGTTCGGTGAAATCTCCCACAAGCTTCTTTTTCGCGCAGCCCAGGGAGGGGATGTCGAGAAATAATCCCATGTGGCTGGCGAGCCCCATCCGCCGCGGGTGAGCGATCCCCTGCCCGTCAAAAATGACGGCGTCCGGCTTGCACCTGATCTTTTCAAAGGCCTTAAGCAGGACCGGCGCTTCCCGGAAACTCAGCAGGCCGGGGATGTAGGGGAAGGAAACGCGTTCAATACAGCTGCTCTCCTCTATGGTCTCCAGGGTTGCCGCATCAAGCACCACGACAGCGGCGAAGAACAGGTCGTCATTTTTCGAATAGGAGATGTCCGCGCCAGCGATTTTTTTCAACTTCACGGATTTTCCGTCTTCCAGGACAACCCTGCGGGCGAGGTCGTACTGAAGGCTCACCGCGTCGGCGTAGCAGACGTCCCAATTATGCAGGTATTTGATTTTCATAAAGAAATTATACCAGATAAGCGTCGTTAAGTCGATGATCGCCGTTCATGATGTTGTTTCGTAAGCGGGCGGGTCCGAGGCCCGCCCCTGCAGGCCCTTCGGGCTCCAACAGTCTGATTTGGGGCCGCCATGCTCTTTTAAAGGGATTCCCGAAAAAGCTCAAAACGCTGGAATCTTATTTCTGAACGGCCCATGTAATTGGACTGCAACCTGAGCTAAATAAACCTTTAAATGTCCGCTGAAAGTTGATAATGAAATCCCAAACCAACATACCCTGAATACGGAGCCGATTATGCGAAAACTCACCGCTATAGCCATCTCCATATTTATCCTGTCGTCCCTCACCCCGTTCGCCTTTGCCCAAGGCGTGAAATGCGTGAATGCGGACGGAGAAGCGGCCATTGTGAACGGCGACTTACCGTCGGCCAAGATGGAGGCGGTCGCCAGGGCCAAATGGTCCGCCATAGAGAAGGTGGTCGGCGTG
>CAZKYN010000013.1:0-24511 GCA_964556675.1 uncultured Syntrophaceae bacterium | reverse complement strand
GACGATCAGGTCGGCCTTGTCTTCCTGCTGCTCATTCAGGATCTCTGTATAGGGAATGCCGGTGCGGACCTTGACTTCCACACCATTTCCCCGGGCGGCGGTTTTCCCGAGTTCCTCTTCCAGTTTTTCCCGGGAGGTCCGCTCCACGTGCAGCAGGATCACCTTGGATTTGTAATTGTCGGCCATCTCCAGGGCGTCTCTCAAAGCCCTCTCGGAAAATTCGGAAAAATCAGCAGCTACCAGTATTTTTTTGGGTGCAAACATGGTCGTACCTCCTTTCAGGTTCATTATCCGTGCCGTAAAGAAGCTTCCGGGTTGGCTCTGACACCTCCGGGCCCGGCAGCGCCGTATCGCGGCACCCCGTTGATGCGGCCCGGCCCCAGGGTCTCCATGGGATTGACCTCCACTTCGCTTCCGCAGCGGGGACAGCGGAAGTACATATCTCCCGTAAATTCGTGGTGGCCAAGGTATCTGAACAGGAGGCCCGGCTCTGCTTCGGGGGACAAACCGATTATCTCAATCTCGCCTTCATTTTTGCATCCGCAGCACTTGATTTTTCTGGACAGCATCCGGGGTCCTCCTGTTGTTGTTTTGTTCGTGGTTGGAAAATAGCGCATTGCAGAGGCGACGGCTATCCGGAATTTCCTTATGGCGGCTTCCAAATTCCTGATAATTGGATGTGGCTGTCCGGGCTTGTGTCCTAAGGTCGAATTTGAAACCCGGGCATCGCTTCGGATATTTCCCCGATCAGTTCCGCCCCGGAACCTTCTTCAGGAGCATGGCCGGTTTCAGGTCAGGGGTTGTGTGCCTGATCCATTCTATTTCCCTGTCAAGTTCACCCGTCATTCTTGCCGATCAATATACATAAACTGCATATCGGGCGTCGGCGCTCCCGGGGGCGATCCGGAGCAATCCCGGTCAGAGGCTCGATTTGCGGGCATCTGTATCAGATTTTTTCATTGCTTTTCGGTTTTGCCGGTGATAGTTGAAACGAACAATCAGAACAGCCGGAAGGTTCCAGATGCCCGCAATAAAAATCATGCTTGCCGACGACCACGAGATCCTTAGAGAGGGCCTGAGGCGAATGATAGAAAAAGAGCCGGACATGGAAGTCGTCGGCGAAGCCGAGGACGGCCGCAATGTCGTAAAGATTGCGAAGAAACTCGTCCCCGATGTAATTGTTATGGATGTCACAATGCCCGACCTCAACGGCATGGACGCAACAAGGAAGATCATCTCGGAAATCCCGGGCGTAAAAGTCCTTGCCCTGTCCATGCACCAGGACCGCAAATACGTCTCCGGGATGCTTGAAGCCGGGGCCATGGGCTATGTACTCAAGGGCTCCAAATTCGAGGAGCTTGTCACGGCAATCCGCGCCGTCTCGAAAAAGAACGTCTATTTAAGCCCCAAGATAGCGGACATGGTGCTCAGCGGCTACCTGGGAAACAGTCCCAAAACATTCGCCACGCCTGTGCTCAGCGACAGGGAGAGGGAAGTCCTGCAGCTGCTGGCCGAAGGAAACTCGGTCAAGGAGTCTGCGTACAAGCTCGGGCTCAGCCCCAAGACCGTAGAAACCCATCGCCGGCACATAATGGAAAAGCTCAATATCAGCAATTCTTCGGATATAGTGAAATACGCCCTGCGCGAGGGGCTCATAACCCTGGATATTTAGAACTGTAGACCTGCAAATCAATCCGGCTCCAGCTGGTTCGTGTTCAGCCGCCAATCCACCGGAGATTTCGCGAAGCGCGATTCGGTGGGACGGGAGCTCACTTATAGGCATGTGGGCAATGCTGTAGAAAAGCGGGTATGGGACTTTTCAAGGGGCCTGGACGCAGCCGGGCAGGCTGAAAAAGAATGTCGCGCCCCGGTTGATGCCGCCTTCAGCCCTTACATGGCCCCCGTGGCGCCTGATAATGCGCTGGACAATCGTGAGGCCCACCCCGGTCCCCTCGAACTTTGACCCATGGAGGCGCTGGAAAAGCCCGAACAGTTTTTCGTGCTGTTCCATGTCGAACCCCACCCCGTTGTCCCTGATGTAGAAGACACTGCTGTCACCGTCGGTGCAGCCGCCTACCTCGATCCTGGCTTGTTTCCGCTTACTCGAGAATTTCACCGCGTTGGACAGGAGGTTGTATACGGCCTGCCGGACGAGGTTGCGGTCCCCCGCCGCTGCGGGCAGGTCCTGGACGATGAACAGGATTTCCCGAGCGGGGTTGAGCCTGCGGATTTCCTCCCAGGCGTCCATAACCACCTCACGGACATCAAGCGGGGCCATGCAAAGCTCGGTCCTGTTGACCCGGGAAAGGGAAAGCAGATCGTCGATGAGCCGGTCCATGTTCTTCACGGTCTTCCAGATCATCCCGATCCGGTGCCGGAGATCGGGGTCCAGTTTCTCTTCCAGATCGTCCATAAGCACCTTGATATAACCGTCCAGCATCCACACGGGGCCGCGCAGGTCGTGGGAGACGGAAGACGTAAATGCCTCCAGTTCCTCCGTGCGCTCCCGCACCCGGATTTCCAGGGTATCATGCGCCCGGCGCAGCTCCGCCTCGGTTTCCTTCAAACGGGTAATATCAGTGAGGATGCCCTGGTAATGCAAAAGGACGCCCGATTTATCCCTGATGGGTATCGCCTCGTCGCGCAGCCACAAAGTCCGGCCGTCGGGGTGTGAAACCCGGTATTCAGCGCTGAACGGGACCCCGCCCCCCAGACATGCCTTTAATTGGGTGAGCACGGAGTCCCTGTCCGCCGGGTGGATCCTTTCCTCAAACATCCGAGGGTCGGCCAGAAATTGTGCCGGAGACGTCCCGATTATCGATTCGATCTGGGGACTCACATAATTGCATTTAAATGACGGGCCGGGGCCGGGAGATAAGCGGTAAGTCACCGCCGGGATCTGCTCGACCAGCATTTTGAACATCAACTGGGCATTTTCCCGCTCCCGTCGTTCCCTGACTTCCTGGAGCGAGCGCCGGACGGCGGGGGCCAGCCTGGACATCCTGTCCTTAAGCACGTAATCAGTCGCCCCGCTCGTCAGGATCTCTATTGCGCGCTCCTCGCCTATCGCCCCGGTCACAAGGATGAAAGGCACGCCCGGGCGCCTTTCCCGGGCGATCTTAAGGGCCTGGGCGCCGTTGAATCCGGGCAGGTCATAGTCGGACAGGATCAGCCCCGGGGAAAACCCGGCGAGCGCCCGGCTGAACTCCTCGGCTGTTTCCACGCGCCTTGCCGTAAACGCAATTCCTTCCTGCTTGAGATTTTCCTCCATGAGCTCGGCATCATAAGGGCTGTCCTCCAGGATGAGTATCCGAAGCTCTTCACCCGCCCGACCCTCCCCGTCGGGCGAAATCCTGTCGGCAAATTTTGAATTATCGGCGGAATTCTCCACTCGCAGCGCCTCCCGGAAAATCTGTTTTGTGGACGGCTGATTTTTACACCATAACGGATGGAGATACTATCAGGAAAATCCTGACCGGATGAAGACCGGCTGGACCCGGGTAGAAATAAGCAGATTAAAAAAGGTTGCCGGGCTCCGGGCGACCCGGGACCGCATATGGAAATATAACTTTGTCCTCAGTTTCAAAAGAATGCCTGATGGAGTCAGCCGATTAAGTCAGGAGCATTCAAGGTTTCTAATGGTCCCCGCCGGACGGGCGGCAGGTCCCAAATAGGCGCATTTGTCAAGGCAGCTTCAAGCCGGGATCGCCGGGACCAACACCGCCCGGAATGCCCGTCGGGAGGAAACTTCAATATCTCAATCCGGTCATAAGGATCATTTCTTTGAGAATCTCGGAATACTCATACTCACCCGGGTCCCCTGACCGGGGGCGGACTGAATTTTCAAATTCCCCCCGAAATGTCCCAGCCTTTCGCGAATGCTGAACAATCCAAAGCCGCCGGCGCTTATGTCTGAATTATATTTCTTTTTAATTTCAAACCCTATGCCGTCGTCCTTTATTTCTATCATAAAAATGCGATGGTTGGCGTGAGCTGTTACGATCGCATTTTTCGCTTTCGAATGTTTAATAATATTCATCAGAAGCTCACGGGTGGACTGAAAGAGCAATATCTGCATTTCATAGTTCAGAAGCGGGATAGTCCCGGCCTTGAAATGAATAGAGATATTGTGCTGAGACTGCACCTGTTCACATATCCATTCCAGGGCGGGAGCAAACCCGAGTTCATAAAGAACGGGCGGGCTCATTTCTTTCATTATAGTCCTTGCTTCAGCTATGGATTGACTAATCAAGTCCTGCATCTCATTAAAAATCATTTTTGCTTCGCTTGGGATCTGGTTCTGAATAAGCTGTGATCGCAATTTCGCCGCCCCCATAGTCTGTACAACCGTGTCGTGAAGCTCAGTGGCAAAATATTGCCTTGAGCGCTCTTCCGTAAGGACCATCTCCGATGTCAACGCCCGCAGCTTTTTATGCGCCGCAATCATTTTCCTCTCCATTCTCCTGGACTTTGTAATGTTCCTGGCGGCGGCAAAGGCGCCCATCACATTTCCTGATTCATCCTTGTACAATGAGGCGTTGTACAGGACAGGAGTAATCCGGCCCGTGATGCTTCTCAAATCCAGGGGGTAGTCTCTCACATACCCCTTTTTGAATACCTCCTCGTAACCGGCCCTGGCTTTTTCCGGTTCAGTGAAGAAATCAGAAAAAACTCTTCCGATAAGCTCTTCCCTGTCAAGGCCGGTTATCTTTTCAGATGCCTTGTTCACGTCCGTTATCTTCCCGTCTGCGCTGACCGTTATCAGGGGGTCAATGCTTGCCTCGATGAGGCTGCGCGCATAGAGCGATAATTTCTCCAGGTCGGATGTCCTTTCCCGGACCTTGTCTTCCAGTTCATCTTTAGCTTTGTTCAGAATATTTTCTGCATTTTTGCGGTCCGAGATATCGGAAGAAATGCCTGCCAATGCATATATTTCACCTTGCCTGTTCCGGAGGGGGAACTTTGTGGTGAGCCAGGTCATAAGGCTGCCGTCCTTTCTTACAGGGCCGTTTTCCTCGAATTCCATTAAATGTCCGGCCTCGATTACCTTGCGGTCATTGGCCTCATGCCGCTGCGCAGTTTCCTTGTCCATGAATTCATAACGCCTCTTGCCTATCATCTCTTCCGGTGTGGTTTTCAGAAGCTCCGTAACAGCCTTGTTAGCCAACAGAAATTTTGACTCCAGATCGAATGCGTACACAATGGATGTTGTGCCGTCAATAATGCTCTGCAGCTCGTTGCGGCTGGCAATCAGGGCCTCCTCGGCCTGCTTGCGTTCGGTGATGTCCGTTGAAACGCCGAGCACGAACTGGACTTCGTTGTCCGGGCCGAACTCAGGCGCGAGCTTCAGTGCGAACGTCCGAATTCCGGACGGCCCGGCGAGATCGAACTCCATTTCCTCGTGATTGCCTGTGCTGAACACCCGCTCCATGGCCGAATCCCACAGGTCGCACAGATGCTCCGGAAGTCCCATTTCGCGGTTGGTCCGGCCGATCATTCTCCCGACCGGATTGGGATTGTACCGATCGGACTGCTTGCTCAGGTAGACGACGCGGAGCTGTCGATCGAAGCGCATCAGCACGCAGGGGACATTTTCAGCCATCGAACGCAACTGGTTTTCGCTCTCGCGCAGGGCCACCTCGGCCTGCTTGCGCTTGGTGATGTCCTCTATAACGGCAAATGCCAGAGGCTCTTCCCCCCGGAGAATCGAGCCGCTTAACAGGACTGTAATTACCTCGCCGTCCTTTCGGCGATACTGCTTCTCGATTACATAGGAATCGATATTGCCGTTGATAACGTCCCGTACTTTTTTCAATTCCTCATCCAGATTCCCCACGGAGATCTCTTCAAAGCTTTTTCCGATAATTTCTTCCTGGGAATAACCGATAATGGATGAGAATGCAGGATTACAGGAGACAATCTCTCCCTGCGGGCTTCCAATTACAATACCCATCATTGAATTCTCGTAGATTGTGCGGAACCGCCCCTCACTCCTGATCAGGTCATTTTCAGCCCGCTTGCGTTCCGCAATCTCCGCCTGAAGGCTTTCCGCATGCCTTTTCATCAGCTCTTCATTTTTCTGATGGGTCAAATCGGTAATAATCACGGAAAGCATATCCGATCCGCTGTCTTTAACAGGGCTGATGGAGAGATAAACCGGTATCCGGGAATCATTGATTAAAAGTGACACTTCCAGCTTTGATTTTCTTTTTTTTCTTCTTAACAGATTTTCAAACCTGACTTTGGTTTCCGGGTCCAGGTATTCGCTGAACATGGACCCTATAATTTTTTGCATTGGAGATTGGACAGTCCGGGAAAACGAGTTGTTGCAATATATGATCGTTCCGGTACTGGACAAAGTGACGGCGCCCTCGCCCATGGATTCAACCATGACCCTGTAAGGGTACTCGGCACCGGTCAGGGTGTAGATTTTCTCCCCCTCGGGGACGCTTACGATTATGGCGTCTATCGATCCGGACCGGATCGCCTTTATGAGGTCTTCGGCTTCCCCCAGCCTGGACCGGAGTGTTTCATTTTCCAGCCTCAATTCTGCAATTTCCCGAGTCGCCTCCATTTCTTTAAGCCTTTTTGGGTTTCAGGTCTATTCCCACCAGGAAGCGCTCGGTATCCGACATGTCGCCGATGATCCTGCGCAGCGGCAACGGCAGTTTCTTAATTAAAGTCGGAGCAGCCACTATCTGCTCGCCCTTGGCCAGCCTGGGTTGCTGATAGATATCAACAACGACGAGATCATAAGATCCGGAGAGGTGCTCATCACATATCCTCCTTACGTTGCTCAGCGCCATTGTTGACCTGGGCGTCATTCCCGCGATATACAGGACAAGTGAATATTTTGTTTTTTGAGGGGATTTCCCGAGGGCCCGTTCGAATTCTTTTTCGTTTGTTTTTATTTTTCGTTTCGACATTGTCTCCTCCTATTCAATACGAGATTTTCCCCTCAACTATTTTGAGAAACGCAAATCAGAGCGAATATCGAGACCGATCAGGACACGCTCGGTGTCGGCAAGGTCCCCGATCACCTTTCTAGCCGGGGGCGGAATTTTTTTCACCAGAGTCGGTATCGCGATTATCTGTTCGCCTTTGGCCAACCACGGGTTCTTCAGGATATCGATCACCTCGATCCGGTATTTCCCTTCCAGGTGATCATCGCAGATCTTTTTCAGATTGGCGAAAGCGGTTAAGCACCTGCTTGTCTGTCCCATGACATAGAGCCTCATTATCCAGATTTCCGCCGGTTTAGCCGGCGCGGCGCGGTGAACTTTTTTAACCGGAAGTTTTTTCACGGGGTATGCGCCTTTTGTTTTCTCTTCATGGATATTGAAGAAGTATCGGCTTTGCGGAGACGGGCCATTTCCTTGCGGTCGCCGTTGAGGACTTCATGCCTTAGCCGGTCCTCGCTCAAGGTATGCTGCAATTCTTCGGATTCTGCCTCGAACTCGGCCCGCAGTGCCGCTATCCTCGCCTCGAGGGCCTTGCGCTTCTGTTCCTGCTCGCGGACTTTTCTGTTAACGCAGTTTTGATATTCCACTGCGGCCGCAGTCTCCTGAGCTTCCAGGGCGGCCCGGGAACTGCCGGTCATAACTCCGCCGGGACCGAGATACACATCGAGCAGGTCAATACCCTTATCGCTGAGCACCACCTCCCGTATCTGGTTGGAATGGGCCATCCCGCGAGACTTGAGGATGTAAAGCCCCCGGTTGCGCTCGCCGTTTATCTCTATGTCCCGCAGCATTATCCAGGTGTCTATGAGAGATGAGATTTCTTCGTTTGTCTTCTCCTGGGCCTCACCGGAGTGGGTAAGATTTGTCACGACCGTGTTTACTTTGTTCATCTTGAGGAAATCGAAAAGGCGGGTCAGCACGGACTTGACCTCCACATGCGATCCGACGCTGGCGAGGTTGCTCACCGGGTCTATGATGACGGCCCGGGGTTTGAATTCAGTAACCAGCCTGTGAAAATTGACGAGGTGCTCCTCAAGCCCGTGCAGGCTCGGCCGGCTGGCATCGAATTTAAGGAGCCCCTTTTTCACCGGCTTCTCCAGGTTTATTCCGATCGAAGACATATTGCGGATTATCTGGCCGGGAGATTCTTCGAAGGCGAGATAGAGGCATTTTTCGCCTCGCGAGCAGGCCGCCTCCGCAAATTTCGCGGCGATGCTCGATTTGCCGGTGCCGGCCGAGCCAGATATCAGGACCGTAGTGCCCCGGAAAAAGCCCTTGCCGCCCAGCATGGCGTCGAGTCTCGGGATCCCGGACGGGACGCGTTCTTTTGAAACGCTGTAATTCAACCCCAGAGAAGTTATGGGCAGGATGGAAAGTCCCTTCCTCCCTATTATGAATGGGTACTCGTCAGGGCCGTGGGTCGAGCCGCGATACTTCACAACGCGCAGCCGTCGCGTGGCGATCTGCTCCTGGACCCTGAAATCCAGGGAAATGACGCAGTCGGCAACGTATTCTTCGAGGCCGTAACGGGTAAGGGTGTTTTCGCCTTTCTCGCCCGTTATGATCGCCGTCATCCCGCGGTCTTTAAGCCACTTGAAAAGCCGGCGCAGTTCCGCCCTTAAAATATTCTGATTGGAAAATCCGGAAAACAGGGCCTCAATGGTGTCGAGGACCACGCGCCCGGCCTTTATTGAATCGATTGCGTGAGCGAGGCGGACGAAGAGGCCCCCCAGGTCGTATTCGCCGGTCTCTTCTATTTCATGCCTCTCGATATAGATATGGTCTATGGCGATGAGTTTGTTTTTTATCAGCTCATCGAGGTCATACCCGAGGGACGCGAAGTTTTTCGCCAGGTCGGGCGGGGTTTCCTCAAACGAGACAAAGACTCCCGGCTCCTTGTACTGGATTGCCCCCCGGAGGAGAAATTCCATGGCGAAGACCGTCTTGCCGCACCCGGCGGTGCCGCAAACGAGAGTGGGACGCCCCTTCGGCAGCCCCCCGCTGCTGATCTCGTCAAATCCGTTTATTCCGGTGGGGACCTTCTGCAATTCACTGAAAAGCTGCTCTGCCACGGCCATGAGAGATCCTCCTCTGGTGATGAAGTTTGCGAAGCTGGACCATTAAAAATTGTTCGGTGTGGAAAATTGTTCTACAGCATAATAGAAGAGAAATATTATGGAGAAAATAACACCGTTAGTTCTTTATTCCAGATACTTAGGCGTGTCTATAAGGGAAAGCCTTAAATTGTCCTAAGGGAAAAGTTGATTAACTTTCCTGATGAGAAGTGGGCAGGCAAATCGATCGTGGTGGGATAAGAGCGTGAGGCGGTGCGGAGATCCGGAAGGGGGAAAAAACCGAGTCGGCCGGATCGGCCGGGGACTCATTTTCCAATTTCCCGGGGAGCTGTAATTAAAACCGTTGTCCCCCGGCCGGGTGTCGACCTGATCGCCATAACTCCGCCAATATGCCGCAGTCTCTCCCTGATTGAGTAAAGTCCAAATCCGCCGGTTATGTTCGGCTGAAATATCAGGTTCGTATCCAAGCCCCTGCCGTTATCGGTGACCTCGATCCTGATCTTTTGATCACTCTGGTACAATTTGACTATCGCGGTGTCGGCTTGTGCATGTTTTACTATATTCATCAGCAGTTCACGGGTGGCCTGAAACAACAGAACACGAACATCATGGGCCGGCGGAGTCGAGCCGTTCATGCTTTTAAAGACCACGTCTAAACCGTATTTATGTTTAGTCTGTTCCATGAGCCACTCCAAAGCAGATGAAAAGCCGAGATCGTTCAAAACCGGCGGGCTCATTTCGGTCATAACCGACCTGGCCTGGGTTATCGATTCCGAAATCAAATCCTGCAACTCGGCAAAGACAGGCTTTGCCCTTTCAGGGATCTGATCCTGTATCAGCTGGGAGCGCAATTTGGCCGCGCCAAGGCTCTGCACAACAGTATCGTGAAGGTCTGTCGCGAGGTTTTGCCTTGCCTTCTCTTCCGCCTTGATTATTTCCATGGTCAGGTTCTGCAAATTCTTCTGGACAAGCCGCAGCTTTGTTTCTGTTGTCCTCCGTTCCTCTACTTCTTTGAGCAGAGATGTGTTTGCCTTTTTATACAGAGCTGTACGATCCCGCACCTTGTCTTCCAGCTCGTCATTTGCCCTCCGCAGGGCATCTTCCGCCGCCTTGCGCTCACGCAGGTCGACCCCGATGCCGATCACGGTATCATCGTTCAAATGCACATTAGACCAGTCGATGGGGATCTTATCGCCGTCCTTGCCGGTGATAACCCATTCGTGCCAGCCCGGTTTGACCGATTTCATGAATTTAGCGACCCTGGCGCAATTAACCTTATCGGGATAAACCTTTTTCATTAAATCGCCGTCATTGGCGTCAGAGTTGCTCCAACCCAGCACAGACTGGGCGTGCCGATTGAGCGTGAAGGTCTTGAGCCGCGGGTTCCACATTACGAGCAAAACCGGGATGCTGTTGATGATATGCTGGAGCAATTTCCGCTGGCCTTCCAACTCCCTTTCCGCCTCTTTGCGCTTGGAAATGTCAATCGCGAAAGCTACTCCAACGTCCGGCGTGCCGGGGAGCATTTTTCCGCCTATCAGGACCGGAACGCGAGCGCCGTCGGGCCGGACAAACTCCTTCTCATACGGCTCTATTTCCCTGCCCGCCTGGAGTTCCTTTACAGCTTCGTAATCGCGATCCCGCATTTCCGGCGGAGTGGCCTCGTCCCACCGGACTTTTCCGGAATTGAATTGTTCCCGTGAGTGCCCGATTAATTCCAGGAAGCGGTCGTTTGCGTCGATTAATTGTCCATTCGCGTTCCAGATAAACAGTGCCGCCACATCGGATTCAAAGATGCTGCGGAAGCGCTCTTCACTTTTGCTCAATTCCTCCTCGGCACGCTTGCGTTCGGAGATGTCAATAAATGCCCCGATTGCGCCCCGGGGTTTTCCATATGGATCGAAAATAGGGACGGCATTGCCGTAAATTACGGCTGAACGTCCATCTTTAAATTCAAGGGTCAATTCATAGTCCCTTATTTCCTCTCCCCTTCTTGCGGCCCTTTGAACCGGCAGTTCATCCGGGGAAATTTCCCGGCCGTCCTTTAAGGCCCGGAAGTTAGTCGGCCGCTCCTCTTCCGGAGCAGTCAAGGACGTATTTGTATTCGGACCCAATCCGAGCAACTCAAGCGCCGACCTGCTGCTGGTCATTTTCCCGGCTTCCGGGTCATGGGCAATGAAAGTAAGGGCCGGCACGGAATCCAGCAATGCGGCCATTTCCTCCTCACGCGAACGGGCCTGGTCCAGGGCTTCCCTCAAATCCTCCTCGGCACGCTTGCGATCAGTTATGTCAAGGTTTATCTCGAGTACGAGAAGCCGGCCGTCCTGAGGGATAAGCTGTTGCCTGGTTTCGACAATTATAATGCGGCCGTCGCGTGTAGTGTGCCGTAACTCTCCGTTCCACATTCCATCGCGCCTCAGGGCCGCCTTAAGTTCGTCCAGGCTTACAGGGTGTTGAGTACAAAGCAATTCATGCGACACGCGGCCGAGGGCGTCATGACGAGGATATCCGTAGAGCAATTCAGCGCCCCTGTTCCAGTACTCGACTGCGCCGTCAAGCTCCCATGTGAATATCGCGTCATAACTCAGGTCGAGCAAGTCGGCCTGCCTCTTGACGACCTCCTCTTTGACCCTCCGCTCAGCCATTTCCGCCCGCAATTCCGCCGTGCGTTCCTCTACCCGGGCCTCCAGCTCTTTTATCAGCAGATCGCGCTCCGCCTCGGCGGCCTGGCGCCTTTTTCTCTCTTCCGTTTCCTTCAAGGCCCTGTCTATTGCCGGAGCCAGCCGCGAGAGGCGGCTTTTCATGACATAGTCGGTCGCTCCGCCGGTCAGGATTTCTATTGCACGCTCCTCTCCCATAGCCCCGGTGTATAATATAAACGGGATATCCGGACGGACCTCCCGGAGGATGTCCAGTGCGTCCTGTCCGTTAAAAACGGGGAGATCGTAATCGGAAATGATTATATCGGGAGAGAAGTCACTGAGGGCATGGACATATTCGTCCCTGGTCTCAACGACCTTTGAGACAAATTCAATTCCCGCCGACCTCAACGTATATTCCGCCAATTCGGCGTCTGCCGGATTGTCCTCAATTATCAGTATTCGGATTGTTTCACTCATGGCTTACCTGATTAATTTCTTTCAAGGTGGTGGGTAAGATAATGAAAAAAGATTATACCCTCAATAAGTGATTCCCTTAGATAGCACTTCTAAAAGCCTTAGATTACAAACCTTTACCGCGGGTAATTTCACATTCCGCGCGGCGTAAGGGGAGCCCTATGCACCAGAGTGCCCTTCAATGGCCGTCATCCTGGATTTGGCAAATGTGGAAGATATTTCCGGGGTGATACTATGTCCAAAGGGGGAGGGTTCCGGCATCCTTTGATCTATTTTGAGTATGGGGCCGTTTGCCGAGACGTGGACGGCGGAAATAATAAAAAACCCGCTGTTTCCAGCGGGTTTTGGTCTATATTGAATCCCTTCGGACTATATTTTGGTGGCGGCGCAGGGACTTGAACCCCGGACACTACGGATATGAGCCGTATGCTCTCACCAACTGAGCTACGCCGCCTGGAGAATTTGTATTTTTAACTAATTTTTACCGTTTTTGTCAAGGATTTCGAGACGGAAACGGTTTAATTACGGCAACCCCCCTGCTCTTTTCTTTATCCTCTCTTTATACCCCGATTACTGCTGCTTCGGGGGGCGCAGGCTGTATGTCACTATCCTGCTCTGTTTTCCGGTGATCAATAACAGTACCACTTCGACTTCCCCGTCGTTATCCATATCCGTGATCTGATAATCGGCCACGTAGCCGTTTATCTTCCGGGTCCGCCAGTTTTCCACCAGCCCGGCCCCGTCCCATTCAAGATCGTAAATCTCGCTGGAAGTGAACTCTTTGATATTCGCCATTATGCGCCCGACCGGGGACATGTTTTTCACGATGATGATTTCCTTCTTGCCGTCCCCGTTCGTGTCATAGCTGAGGATCCGCATATTCAGAAAGTAAAGCGGCTGGGTGTCGATGTTCCACATCGAAGCATAAGGGGGCTTGGGGAAATCCAGGAAGTTGCTGCTGCCGCCGTACACTTCCTCGGTCCTCTGGCAAACGCTCTTTCCGAAAAGCTTCTGGAGGGCCTCAAGGGGCTGCTCTGTTTCCTCGCACGTCATAAGGTGATCGAAATAGTCCAGGGTGACCACCATGTCCCCGGCACTGTTATCCAGCCTTTCAATGGTCATGCCGTAAATGGAGGCCCCCAGGGGCGCTTTTATCTTCCTGCCCTCTTTGTACTTGCCGTCATCCCAGACGTATTCATGGATGGGGTTCATGAAAGGCTTCTCCGTCCCCATTGTCTGACCCAGAAGAAGCGTCCCGGTTGAGTTCTCTATTACCCGGAAGAAGACCTTGAGATCGGAAGCGATCCTGTGGAATTTCTTGTCTTTCGGGCTGAACTCCAGCACAAACGAGTTCAGCATAGTCCCCGTATAACAGGTGACGAATATCTCTTTTATGCCGTTGCCGTTGATATCGGCAATGTCGACCGCCAGGTAGGTGTTTGCCGCTTTCCCGACCATGCTCGGGTAGACCAGCCTGATGTCCGGACCCTTCTTGCGGTAGATGCGGACCGTCTTGTTGTCAATTGTCACGATTTCATTGAGGCCGTCCCCGTCGACGTCGGCGATCGCCATCCCCTTGAACTCCATGTCATATTTGGGGCTCATCCAGAAGCCCCGGCGGTCCTGGCCGCTGACTATGAAATCCGGGTTTATCAGCGAAGTATAGGTGCCCTTGCCGCTTCGGAAAACGTCTCGGGCATCCGGGTCCCTTTTGGCCGGAATGGCCCCGGGAGGCAGGTTGGATGCCGTGGCGGGCAGTGGCGATACCGCGGGCGCGCTTGCCTGAGCCGCAGCGGAAGGAGCCGCCTGATCAAAGGTTGCGGGCGCCTGCCCCAGGATATGGGTATCGACCCGCTTGGCGAAATCGTTCACCTTGGCAATGACATCGTCCAGACCCTGGCTTTGGGTGAAAACGCCGACCGGGGCTTTTGAAGAGGCGGTCTCCAGGAGTTTTCCGTCCAGGCTGACGCTGTTGCCTATCTTTGTTATGCTGCCCCAGACGACATAATCGACGTTCAATTTCTTTCCGAGGGAGAGCGCCTCCTCCTGCGTCATATCGCCTTTGGAACCGCCCAACGCCTCCGAAACGACATGGCGGCCGAGGACATCTATTCTCCCGCTCACCCCGATCCTGGTGATTAGCATGTCCCAGACGCCCCTCTGCACGTAATCTATATTATCTCCGCTATGGACGGAAAACGGCAGGACGGCAACCTTTTTAAGACCGGTTTTTACGTCCGCCGACATGGCCGAAACGCAAGTGAGAAATAAAAACAAGATGCAGAAAAGGGCTTTTCTTCTCATGGAAATCTCCAATCCGTGAAGTCAGGGGCGATCTTTAACACCGAATCTGGTATAATTCAAGCAGGATTATTCCTCCTCGATTTTGCGGAAATCCTTTATTATCAAGGATCTCAGGGCATTCAACCCCCCGTATGCAGCGCATAAAAAGTCTTAACTTGAGGGCCGCGCGTGAGGATCGGCTATCCCTGCATTAATACGACGCTGAACTGCCGCAACCGGACTTTCCGGCTCCGGTCATATTCGGAAGAACGCCTGGTGGAAACGGTGGCAAGCAACCTGGAGTGCCTGCGCCGCACCCTTGAATTCAACGCGGCCCGGGGCCTGCTTTTTTTCCGGATCCATTCCGGCTTCGTACCATTCGCTTCGCACCCGATCTGTACGTTCGACTGGCGGGGCCGTTTCCGGGAGGCGTTCTCGGATGCGGGCAACTTCATCAGGAGCAACGGGATCAGGATTTCCATGCATCCCGACCAGTTCACGCTTATAAATTCAGTCGACGAAGAAATATTCACGCGCAGCGTCCGGGAACTTGCCTATCATTGCGACCTGCTCGACCTTCTGGGGACGGACGCTTCGGCCAAGGTCCAGGTGCACGTGGGCGGAGTTTACGGCGACCGGCAGGCAAGCATGGAGAGGTTTGTGGAGCGCTGGGGGAAGCTGGTTCCGGCCGTCCGCAGGAGGCTCGTTATTGAAAACGACGACCGGAACTACTCATTGAGGGAATGCCTTGACCTCAGCGGGAGGACGGGCGTCCCGGTCGTGTTCGACCGGTTCCACCACGAGATCAACTGCTCGGGGGAATCCACCGCCGAGGCCCTCGGACTTGCCGCGGGCACCTGGAGGAAAAGGGACGGCGCTCCTATAGTCGATTACAGCACCCAGGCCCCCGAAAACCGGAAGGGAGCGCATTCCTCCGTCCTGGACAAAAAAGCCTTCGTCGGATTCCTGGAGGGATCCCGGCCATTCGATTTCGACCTGATGCTGGAAATCAAGGACAAGGAAAAAAGCGCGATCGAGGCTGTCGCCCTGGCAGCCAATGACCCCCGCTTTATAAAATGGCAAGTCAGATGAGTCTTCAATAAATGGAATTTTTACGGAGCCGCAGCCGGATGCCCGACGGGGATGAGCAAAAGGGGTTCCTGCCCGGGCGGAAGGTGAAGGGCCTGCTTGACCGCGTCGTCGCGGAAGGCCCCCACGGGGACGCTGCCGAGTCCGAGCGCCGCGGCTTCCAGCATGATATTCTGCCCGGCATGCCCGGCTTCCATATGGACATAGCGGGGCGCCCTGTCCCGGTACTTGGCCGCAGTGCGCTCGAAGACCGCGGCGATTACAAAGACGGCCGGGGCCGCCGCGACACAGCCCTGGTTGAGGGCTGCGGCTGCCAGCGCCTCCCGGGCATCCCCGGCGCTGAAGGCCGTGATCCTGTGGCCTTCCGTCCGGTAATGGAAAACCCCCTCCTCCAGGACCACGTAAAGCTCCAGGGGGTAAAGCGCCCCGGCGGACGGCGCCGTCCTTCCGCCCCAGTCGCGGGTCATTCCCTGGCCCGCCCAGAGGAGTTGTGAAATTTCGGAAAGGGACAGCGGTTTGGCCGCAAACCGACGGACCGAGCGGCGCTTTTCGAGGGCGTCATCCAGGGCTGCGCCCGTGCTGGACGGCCTGGGCAGGTCGATAGTTTTGCCGCCGACAATATTCTCCATGTGCATGCTCCTTTTTTCCGCCGCCTGCGATCCTTCCCAAAGGATTGCGGAAATCGCGGCTGCGCAAATTATAAAGAATGGGAGAGAAGTAAACCGGTTGCCCATGGTTTTGTTTTAGCAGAATTTTTGTTTTTTTGATTTGAAATTCAGCATCTTACGGATAAAATGCCCCGTCAGGAGAGTTGATCGAGACATGGACGACACCGGTACAGCCGCTTTCTCCCCCGGGCCGTGGGTCAGGAGCCCCCACCTGCAGACTATATTCGCCAGCCTCAGGTACAGGCTCAAGGGACGCAACGAAATGGCCGAAGCCGCCCGGGAAATGATCCTTGACGGCGCCGGCGGGAGCCGTCTTCTGGGCTACCTCTCCCGGAGGCCGCCCGGATCGGCGAAAGGCCTTGTACTGCTCATCCACGGATGGGAGGGGAGCTCGGAATCAACATATATACTTTCCACCGGCAGGACCCTGTTCAATAAAGGGTATGATGTCTTCCGGCTCAATCTCCGGGACCACGGGCCGAGCCACCATCTTAACTCCGGTCTCTTTCACGGCGCCCTTATCGAGGAGACCCACAATGCGGTGATCAATGCAGCCGGGCTCACGGAAGGGCTGAAACACGGCAAGCCCTTTTTCGTGATCGGGTTTTCCCTGGGCGCGAATTTCGCGTTCCGCATCGCCCTGCGGCACGCGGACATCCCCGTTCCCGGTCTCCGGCGCGTGTTCGGGATCAGCCCCGCTCTTGACCCGCACCAGGCAACCCTTTCCATAGACAGGAGCATTTACCGGCTGTATTTCCTCAGGAAATGGAAGAGGTCACTGGCTGTTAAACAGCTCCTTTTCCCGGAGCTTTACGATTTTTCAGGGATGCTGAGGATGAATTCCTGCATGGCAATGACCGAGGCCATCATGCCCCTTTACAGCGAATTTCCATCGTACCGCGAGTATTTCGGCATGTACACATTGCGCAAGCCCCTGTTTGCGGAACTTTCGGTTCCCGTAACTGCGATTGCATCCGCGGACGACCCGGTCATCCCCGTGCGGGAACTCGAGGGACTCGCCGGGAGCCCGAACCTGGACATCTCCATCCAGAAATACGGCGGACATTGCGGCTTCCTTGACCCGTTCCCTTCCGGCTGCTGGTACGAAAGACGCATCTGTGCTATTCTGCAGAAGTACTGATGGACACCGCAATCCTTACCGATAAACAGGAATTCCTCAATCTGGTAATTGAGCGCCTGGGCAAGTCCCCCGTGGACTTCTGCGAAACGGCCGACTATGTGACTGCCGAGAACGCCAAAAAGGCCGGCGCCTGGGGAGTTGCGGGCGTGCTTGTCCCGCTGTTTTTCATGGAGAACGGAGCAGGCGGGGAATTCGCCCTCAAGCTCATAAAAAGGTCTACCTCCGTCGTCCAGGCAGGGGATTTGAGCTGCCCCGGAGGAATGCTGCACCCCATACTGGACGAGGTCCTGAGGCCCCTGGTTTCCGGAGGGTTCCTGCCCGTCCTGCGCGGCAAGCCGCATCGGTTTTTGAAGGACCGGGGCCCATCCCAGTACAGGCAGGCGACTCTGTTCCTGGCCAACGCCCTGCGCGAATCATGGGAGGAGATAAGGCTGAGCCCCTTCAATGTGCAATTCCTGGGGCCCCTTCCCTGCAATCCCCTGCTGGCCTTCACGCGCATCATTTTCCCCCTGGTCGGGCTTATAAAGCAGGACTTTCCGGCCCGGCCCAATCAAGAAGTGGAGAAGATAGTCGACATCCCCCTGCGCCGGTTCTGCGATGAGGACAACTATGGCACTTACACCATAGAGGCGGAGTACCCTCTCAGCAACAAAGTGGCGGCCATACGGGAGTTTCCCTGCTTCACCGCAGTCGACGGGAACGGCAATGAGGAGGTCCTCTGGGGCGCCACCTTCTTTATAATTATCAACTTCCTGAAAACCGTGCTGGGGTTCGAGTTGCCGGAATCCCGCGCCCGGCGGAACTTCAGGAAGGTGCTGAAAGCGGAATACATTATGGGGATGAGAAAAGAATGAAAAAAAAACCTCAAGGCCATAATCTTTGATTTCGACGGCACACTGGCCAAGCTCAACATCGACTTCCAGCTGATGCGGAAGACCCTGATCGACCTTATTGCCTCCTATGGGGCGCCGGTCCAGAAGGACTTGCTCGCCCTCGAGATGATCGAAGCGGGAAGGATATGGCTCGCTGCCAATGACGGGGACCGGACCGCCGATTACCTGGAAAAGACCTGCCGGCTCATACGTGAAACAGAGATGGACGGGGCGCGCAATGGAGAGCTGCTTCCCGGGGTGCGGGAGATGCTCGCCGATCTCAGGTTGCGCGGGATCGAAACGGGGGTCCTGACCCGGAATTGCAGGGAGGCTGTGCTGACGATGTTCCCGGATATATGCGACTACTGCCGGGCCGTGGTCACACGCGAAGCCACAACAAAATACAAGCCCGAACCCGAGCACCTCAGGATTGCCCTGGATTGCGTGGAGGCGCCGCCCGGCAATGCCGCTATGGTGGGGGATCATCCCATCGACATCGAGGTCGGCAAAAGGCTGGGGACGTTCACAATCGGAGTGCTGACCGGATATTACAACAGGCAAGGGCTGGAGGAAGCCGGCGCCGACATGATTATCGACAGCGCCGTCAATATCCTGGAGTATATATAGGATCGTATTTTAACCGGGCCTATATTTCGACTCGTCATTCCGGGATTGCGTGCCGCAATTCAGAAACTGAAGCAATTTGCCGTTCTGAGTATTATGGAAGAACCTGTTGTTTACGACAGCCTAGAAGAAAGAGATTCTTCGGTCTCAGCATGACATTGCGACACAGTCTCTTCGCGGTCATGACAATTCCGGCTTGCAGGAGGCGTGTCGCCTGCCGCTCGCATTTATTTTCTTCGCCTTTTGATTATTGCAGTCCCGCCGACAGCGACCCCGAATAACACAAACAGCGCGGCAAAAGGATGCCGGGCCGCAGCGGCAATGGGTACGAACGCCGCTCTCAACGGCACTCTCAGAATCCGGTGGGAGGCAATGAAATCTGCAACCGGCGGCGAGAAGCGATAATACAAAGCCACAAGGGCCCGCCCCGCCCCGTTCGTCATCAGGTACTCGTCCCGGAATTTTCTCAATGACTGTACGTCAGGATGAAAAGCGTCCCTGTAGACTGCTGTCGCGATAAAACAATTTATATAGACATGATCGTCGCTGTCTCCGGAGGTGGTCGCAGAAACCTGGTTGGAATCGGAGCAGCCGTCCCCATTGCATGCCTGGACCAGGTACGAGTATGTGGTACCGGACTCGAGCCCGGAATCGGTGTAAGCCGATGTGTTGGGGCCGACCTCGGTCAGCAGGTAGAGCCCGCCGCTGAAGACCGCCCGCCATATCTTGAATTTGGTTTCATCGGCGGAATTATCTCTCCAGCTGATCGTTATCTGGTTGTCCGATACGGAGGTGACGGCCAGGTCCGTGGGGGCGGAGGGCACCGCTTCGATGACAAGCCCGCTGAAAATCGAAGAGTCTTCCTCGTTCTCCGCCGAAGCGGTAAGTGTCGTCAAGATCGCTATAGCGAGCGCAATGGCTGTCAGAAGAAGTGCGGGCGCCGATATTATCTTCTTTTTCATACGAGGGTTCATGGCATATATTTTATCCCTTTTCAACAAGATTCAAAGCGCCGGCCGGCATTTGCCGAGGCGAGAGTAATCACCGGGAAACACCGCCCGAAAGCCGCCTTGACACGTCCCGCAGCGCGGGTTAAGTATTTTTCGAAATCTAATCTTGGGAAGTGTTTTGATGGGAATGGACCGCTGGAAAAAAATATATTCTGAAAAATTCGCTTCGCCAGGGGAAATCTTCAGAAAAATTCACCGCGGCGACAGGATATTCATCGGCTCGGCCTGCGCCGAGCCGCAGCAGCTTGTGCATGGGCTGATCAAGTATGTCCAGAGCAACCCCAAATCGTTCTTTGACGCCGAGGTGCTTCATATCATGTCTCTGGGAGTGGCGCCCTATACCAGCGACAAGTTCCGCCAGAACTTCCGGCTTAATTCCTTCTTTATCGGCGACAGCACGCGCAGCGCCGTCAACCGGGGCAGCGGCGACTACACCCCGGTCTTTCTCTCGCAGGTGCCGGACCTTTTCCGGCGCGGGCTGGAGCGCATCGACGTGGCGCTTATCCAGACGTCGGTTCCCGACGAGCACGGCTACATGAGCCTCGGCGTCAGCGTGGACATTGTGAAGGCTGCCGTAGAGGCGGCATCGCTCGTTGTCGCCCAGGTCAATTCTTTCATGCCCAGGGTCCATGGGGACGCCTTCATCAGAATACACGAGGTGGATTACCTTATAGAGTACAATGAACCTCTCCTGGAATACAGCCCCGGCGCGGACTCGGAAATCGCGGGAAGGATCGGGAAATACGTGGCCCGCCTTATCCAGGACGGCGACACCATCCAGGCGGGTTATGGCAGCATTCCCAACGCGGTGCTCGCCAACCTGGCCAGGAAAAAAAATCTCGGCGTCCATACGGAGCTGCTCAGCGACGGTATCGTGGAACTCATGAAGAAAGGGGTCATCGACAACTCCCGGAAGAAAATCGACCGGGGGAAGACCGTCGCCAGCTTCTGCATGGGAAAGAAGTCTACCTACGATTACCTCCACGACAATCCCCTGTTCGAGTTCAAAACAATCGATTACACCAACAATCCCCTGATAATCGCCAAAATCGGCAACATGGCAGCCATCAACAGCGCCCTGGAAATAGATCTCACCGGGCAGGCCACCGCCGAATCCATCGGGACGCAAATATACAGCGGGATCGGGGGGCAGGCGGATTTCATGCGGGGCGCCGCATTGGCGGGAGGCAAGACGATCCTGACCATCCCCTCAACGGCGGCCTGCGACGTGGTCTCGAGGATTGTTCCCGCCCTGAAGCAGGGGGCGGGCGCCACGCTGATCCGGGGGGATGTCCAGTATGTCGTGACTGAATACGGGATAGCCTATCTGCAGGGGAAAAATATCAGGGAGCGCGCCATGGAGCTTATAGCCATAGCCCATCCCAAGTTTCAGCCCTGGCTTATCGAGGAAGCTAAACAGGCCGGCTTTATTTACCCGGACCAGGCCTTCATCCCGGGACAGCGCGGCCGCTATCCGGAAGAACTTGAGACATGGCGCACTACAAAGACAGGCGAGCCTGTCCTGTTCCGGCCGGTGAGGATCTCCGATGAGCCGCTGCTCCAGGAATTCCTGTATTCTCTTTCCGAGGAGAGCACGTACAGGAGGTTCATTTCGCCCCGGATGGATATGCCCCACGAGCGAATCCAGGAGCTGGTCATCATCGATCACTTCACGGAGACGGCCATCCTGGCGGTAATGGGCCAGGAGGACAAGGAGAAAGTGGTTGCGGTGGGCCGGTACAATATTGACCCGGACACCCATACTGCGGAGGTGGCTTTCGCGGTCCGGGACGATTACCAGAACCGGGGCCTCGGCACCGAGCTGCTGTCCTATCTGACTTACCTCGCAAAAAGGCGGGGGCTTCTCGGGTTCACGGCCGATGTGCTGATGGACAATACCGCCATGCTCCACGTCTTTGAAAAAGGGGGCTTCGAGATGGACAGGCGCAATATAGCGGGGCTGGCGCAACTCCGCATGATGTTCCGGGATTGATTGCTCTGTCACCCCTGCGAAAGCAGGGGTCCAGGAAAATACCGGATTCCTGCCTGTGAGGCTGTGTCGCAATGTCATTCTGAGGCGAAGCCGAAGAATCTTTTTTTTCTAAGCTGTCGTAAACAATAAATTTTTCGCTTCGCTCAGAATGACACTAGTTGAGTCTTGAATTACGACACAGTCTCTGCGCAGGAATGGCTATCAGATGTGTTTCACCTCGGCGCTGCATAGTTATACCAGTGCCGCGAATTGAAGGCCTCCTTGATAATCTTGACTGCAGTGTCCGTTTCGAAATTTACCGTGTTGACGACGAGATCGTAATTGTTCGGGTCGAGCAGGTCGGCATGGAAATACTTGCGAATGAACGCCTGCCCGTCCGATTCGGTCTTCATAATCTCCATGCGGGCATTGTGTTCGGCAACATTGAATTGGCGCCGGAAATTATTCACCCTGTTCTCAAAGGGTGCGGTGACAAGGACACGCAGGCAGACTTCACGCGGCAGGATGAAACCGGCCCCCCTGCCCATAATCAGCGCGTACCCGTGGGCCCCGATAGCGCCGACCACTTTTGTGAGATGTTCCAGATATTCATATGAAGACATATAGTCCTGGCCCAGGGCGGACAGCCAGTCATTTAGGATGGAGCGGTCCTGCTCGTCCAGCGATTCAACGACCCTTTTGTTGACGCTGGCGCTTACCGCGATTTCTTCGACAATCTCCTCGTCAAAGTAGTCAATCTGGAGGTCCCGGGCGATTTTTTCCGCTATCTGGTGCGCTCCCGCCCCGGGCAGCCTCGACATGGCGATTACGGGCCGGATGGGCTTTTTGTATTTCTTTTTCTGGTCCACCTGCCATCTTTTAATCTGTTCCTCTATCATCTTATCGAGTGAGCGGGGGGGCTGGGACGGGGTTTTTTCCATATTACCTCCTGTCGGAGTTTAAAGGTTGTAAAATGAAACGAACCGGTGCTATAAATTTTTGCGGAAGACTAATACTTAGTTAGGCTTCAAAATTGAGAAAAAGCCAGTATTTTTTTTTATTTGCCCGGACCCGCCGTCTAATTTAGAATGTGATCAGTCCTGAACCTCGCAACCTCCTTCTCCATATCTGAACGACAGGATATATATGGCGCTTGATTTTTGGAGAGAAAGATACCCCGAGAAATTCGCCCCGGAGAATGAGGTATTTAATAATGTGCACCGGGGTGACACCATTTTTATAGGGTCGGCCTGCGCCGAGCCCCAGCACCTGGTGCACTGGCTCATAAAATACGTCCAGGCACATCCCAAGGCGTTTTTTGACGCCGAGCTCCTGCATATCCGTTCCCTGGGAGTGGCGCCTTACACGAGCGAAAAATTCCGGTCGAATTTCCGGCTTAATTCATTCTTTATCGGGGACAGCACCCGGACCGCCGTAAACAAGGGCATGGCCGACTATACCCCCGTCTTCCTGTCCAAGGTGCCCGACCTTTTCTACCGGGGGCTCGCCAGAGTCGATATAGCGCTTATCCAGACTTGCCGTCCGGATATCCATGGCTACATGAGCCTGGGAGTGAGCGTCGATATCGTGAAAGCGGCGGCGGAAGTGGCGCGCATCGTTATTGCCCAGGTCAATTCGAGCATGCCTCGGGTCCACGGAGATGCATTCATCCACATCGACGACATTGATTACGTCCTGCCCTATGATGAGCCGATCCTGGAGTACAGCCCCGGCGCGGACACGGAAATCGCCCAGCGCATCGGCACATATGTCGCGAGGCTGATCGAAGACGGGGACACAATCCAGGTAGGGTACGGGAGCATCCCCAATGCCATTCTGGCCCACCTCTCGGAAAAGAAAAACCTCGGCATCCATACCGAACTGCTCAGCGACGGAATAGTGGAGCTGATGAAAAAAGGGGTGATCGATAATTCCCGGAAGAAGATAGACCGCGGCAAGACCGTGGCGACTTTCTGCATGGGCAAAAAATCAACGTATGAGTATATCCACGACAACCCCGTGATCGAGTTCAAAACAATCGATTACACGAACGACCCCCTGATCATCTCCCAGTTCGACAACATGGTCGCGATAAACAGCGCTCTGGAAATAGACCTTACCGGGCAGGTCACGGCCGAATCAATAGGCCGGCAGTTCTACAGCGGCATCGGCGGACAGGCCGATTTCATGAGGGGCGCCATTCTCGCTGGCGGCAAGACAATCCTGACGGTTGCGTCAACCGCCCTGAGCGACACGACCTCCCGGATAGTCCCCACCCTCAAGCAGGGCGCGGGCGCCACCCTCATCCGCGGGGACATCCAGTACGTTGTGACCGAGTACGGGATAGCGTATCTGCAGGGGAAGAACATCCGGGAGCGCGCCATGGAACTTATCTCCATCGCCCACCCAAAGTTCCGGCCGTGGCTCATCGAAGAGGCAAAGAAGGCGGGTTTCATATACAGCGACCAGGCATTCATCCCCGGAAAGCGCGGCGAGTACCCGGAACATTTAGAGACATGGAGGACGACAAAGCAAGGCGAGCCGATCCTTTTCAGGCCCGTGAAGATTTCCGACGAACCGCTCATCAAGGATTTTTTTTACGACCTTTCAGATAACAGTCTCTATCGGCGGTTCATCTCTTACAGGAAGGATATGCCCCACGAGCGGCTGCAGGAATTCGTGATCATCGATTATACCCA
>CAZKYN010000012.1:0-25221 GCA_964556675.1 uncultured Syntrophaceae bacterium | reverse complement strand
GCAGGGTAAAAAGGAAAAAAGCTTAAACAAGCCATATTTTGACCAGCAAATCAGCCAAGACGAAAAGAAAGCTGCATGAACCGGCCTATATGGACAAAGCCGATGAGGCAAAGATTAAACGGCTCATCCCCTATCTGTAAAAGATAATCTGAAGGAGAATGTGAAATGCGGGTGAAGAGAAGCGTTACCGCCAGGAAAAAGAGAAGAAAAATATTAAAACTTGCAAAGGGGTTCTACGGGGCAAGGAGAAGGCTTTACCGCGTAGCTACCGAGGCAGTGGAAAGAGCCCTGAAATTCGCTTTCCGCGACCGCCGGGCCAGGAAAAGGGAGTTTCGGAGCATCTGGATCGCCAGGATAAACGCTGCGGCTAGAGAGAACAATATCTCCTACAGCAAGCTTATAAATGGAATGAAAAAGGCGGGAATCGAACTGGACAGGAAAGTCCTTTCGGAGATAGCCATCCATGATCCTCAGGCTTTCTCAAAGATAGTCAGCGAGGCCGTGAAACAATCTGCATGAAGTCTCAGTTGGAAGATTTAAGAAGGAATGCCGAGGCCGAGCTTGAAAAAGCGCTAAGCAGGGAGGAATTGTCGGCAATCCGGACAAAATACCTTGGAAGAAAGGGCCTGCTGACCTCGATTCTAAGAGACCTAGGGAAAATTGCCGCCGAGGAGAGGCCCGCAATGGGCAAACTCTCCAACGAGATCAAGGAATATTTGTCCGCCAGGCTAGATCTAAGAATCGCGGATATAGATTCTGTGGACAGGGATAATGCCCTGATAAGGGACAGGATAGACGTTACCCTGCCCGGAAGGATAGTCAAGCCCGGCAGGCTCCATCCCATCACCCAGATATCCGATGAAATCAGCAGAATATTTGTCGGCCTGGGTTTTTCCGTGGTTGAAGGCCCTGAAGTTGAGTATGACTATTACAACTTTGAAGCCCTCAATATGCCGAAAGACCATCCAGCGAGGGACATGCAGGATACATTTTATGTCAACGACAACATAGTCCTGCGCACCCATACTTCCCCTGTTCAGATCAGGATAATGGAAAATCAAAAGCCGCCCGTGCGGATCATCTGCCCGGGAAAGGTTTACAGGTGCGATTCCGATACCTCTCATTCCCCGATGTTTCACCAGATAGAGGGCCTCCTTGTCGATAAAGGGATTACATTCGGGGACCTCAAAGGAGTTCTGACCTCCTTTGCCAGACAGGTTTTCGGCCGTAATGCCGTCCTGAGATTTCGCCCGAGTTTTTTCCCATTCACGGAACCCAGCGCCGAAGTCGATATCCGTTGTGTTATGTGCGAGGGGTCCGGTTGCCGCGTTTGCGGCCAGAGCGGGTGGCTGGAAATCCTGGGATCGGGTATGGTTGATCCCGAAGTCTTCAAAGTGGTCGGATACGACCCCGAGGAAGTGACCGGGTTCGCCTTCGGAATGGGCCTGGAAAGGATAGCCATGCTTAAATATGGTATTTCGGATATCCGGCTCTTTTTTGAAAGCGATATCCGTTTCCTGAATCAATTCTAACCTAAGAAGAAGATCTATGCTTGTAAGTCTCAAGTGGCTGAAAGATTATGTCGACATAGAAATGCCCGTTGAGCAACTGGCCGAAAAGCTGACAATGGCTGGTCTTGAGGTGGATTCCATAAAAGAGATCAAACCGGCATTTTCGGGCGTTGTTGTCGGGAAGATCATCTCCCTGGTGAAGCACCCCGACGCGGACAAGCTCTCAATCTGCGAAGTATCGACCGGCTCTGAAATGCTCCCCATTGTTTGCGGGGCTCCCAACACGGCAGTTGGGCAAAAAGTCCCGCTCGCCCGGGTTGGAGCAGTCCTCCCAGGCGGATTCAAGGTGAAAAGCTCAAAGATCCGCGGAGTGCAATCCGAAGGCATGCTCTGCTCCGAAGAGGAACTCGGGATAGGCGGCGACAACACGGGAATAATGGTGCTGCCGGACGGATTCGCACCGGGCGATGATCTGTCGCGCTCCGAAGCCTTCAGAGATTTTGTGCTGGATGTAGGAGTGACCCCGAACAGGTCCGACTGTCTCAGCGTGATCGGCATTGCCAGGGAAATTGCGGCCCTGACCGGGAAGGCACTCAGATACCCGGAAATAAATTTCACCGAGACGGATGAAGATGTAAATAAAATCACCTCGGTCAAGATTATCGACCCGGATATCTGCCCCCGTTACACGGCCCGCATAATCAGGAATATAAAAATAAAACCCTCTCCGCTCTGGATGCGCCAGAGGCTGGAAGCGGCGGGCCTTAGGGCCATCAACAACGCCGTGGATGTGACAAATTTCGTCATGCTGGAACTGGGGCAGCCCCTGCACGCCTTTGATTTCCGCTACCTGGAAGAGGGCCGGATCGTGGTCCGCAAATCGTCCGAGGGCGAGGAGTTTGTCTCCCTGGACGGAAAGACCAGGGTGCTCTCAGCCAACAACCTGATGATCTGTGACGGCAAAAAGCCCGTGGCGGTTGCCGGGATTATGGGTGGTCTGAATTCCGAAGTTCAGGACGACACCGAAACCGTGCTGCTGGAAAGCGCCTATTTCGATCCGTCGTCGATCCGCAGGTCGTCAAAGCAGCTCGGTATGTCTACAGATGCTGCCTTCCGTTTCGAGAGGGGCATTGATCCTGAAGGCGTTGTACGCGCCTCGAACCGCGCCGCGCAACTCCTGGTGGAAACGGCAGAAGGCCGCGTTAGTAAAAATTACATAGACGAGTATCCCCGGAAGATATTGACGCCCGCAAATATTTGTGTGCGGCACCACAGGGTCAAGGAGATACTCGGCATTTCAGTTGATCTTTTTGAAATCAAAAAAATCCTCCAGGACTTGGAGATGCAGGTCAGAGATGGAGAAAAAGGCGAGCTGTATGTGACTCCGCCGACCTTCAGGACCGATATTTACCGGGAAATCGACCTGATTGAGGAGATAGCGAGGGTACACGGTTATGGTAATATCCCCGAAACGCAGCCCTATATCTCTGAAAAGCCGGAAACCCGCGACCTGAAGAAAATTATTGAAGAAAAAATAAGGACGATCTTCCTCGGCAACGGTTATACCGAAGTCATAAACTTCAGTTTCACATCCCCACACTCGGCAGAGATCCTGAGTATAGCTCCCGAAAACGAGGTTAGAAGGTTTGTTAAGATCCTGAATCCGCTTACCGAAGACCAGTCGGTTATGAGGACAACCCTTATATACGGCCTGCTCGGCGCAATGAAGCGCAATGTCTTTTCCGGTTCGGAAGACCTGAAGATTTTTGAGACGGGCAAGGTTTTCATAGCCCGTCAGCCGGATGAGCTTCCTCTTGAAAAAGCAAGGCTTGCTGCGATGGTGTCAGGTTCAAGGTATTGCGATTTCAGGAGGGCATCGGAAATTTCGGATTTTTATGATCTCAAGGGCATTTTGGAAGCTTTGCTGGATAACCTTAAAATTGCCGATGTATCTTTCCGGGCTGTATCGGATATTCCCTTCCTCCATCCCGGGCGCGCGGCACAGGTGCTGATCAAGGGGCAGGTCGCCGGATTCATTGGAGATGTTCATCCCGATGTGCTGGAAAGAATGGACCTGAAGAAAAAAGCGGCAGTCTTTGAACTTGATGTGGAACATATAGGCTCCGCTTTCTCCGAAGACATACAATATTACGAAATACCGCGTTATCCTGCCGTGACCAGGGACGTGGCTTTCATCCTGGGAAATGACATTGAAGCTGAAAAGGCCATAGCTGCTGCAGACGTCCAACATCAAGATTTGCTTGATAAAATAGAAGTCTTTGATATATATACTGGCAAAAATATCCCTGAGGGTTCCAAGAGTTTAGCCCTCAGGTTCACCTACCGATCTGCCGAAAAGACTCTTACCGATGACGAGGTGAATAAGGTCCATGGAGCCGTAGTCAGGGCGATTGTGGATGCGACATCAGCGAAAATAAGAGGGGAATAAATCAGGTCCTGTCACAGGAGGCGTTCATGACAAAAATCGATATTATTCAGAATGTTTACGACAAGTTGGGTTTATCAAAGAAAGAATCCGCCAAAATAGTCGAGTCTGTATTCGAAATTATCAAAGACAACCTGGCCCAGGGCGAAAAAATCAAGATTTCCGGCTTCGGCAATTTTGCCGTCAAAGAAAAGAAATCCCGTAGAGGCAGGAATCCCCAGACCGGCGATGAAATCGAGATCTGCGAGCGCAAGGTCCTGACCTTCAAATCGAGCCAGGTACTCAGGAGAGCCCTCAATAAATAATCCTTTGGCTTCTTTACCTGGGAAGGTCAGATATGAATGTGACAATTCCCGACAAAACTTATTTTCGAATCGGTGAAGTCAGCAGGATCCTTGGCGTTGAGCCTTATGTAATCCGGTACTGGGAAACGGAGTTCAAATCGATAAGACCGGAAAGATCTAGTTCATCCCAGCGCTTATATCGAAAAAAAGATCTGGAACAGCTTCTGCTCATAAAAGACCTGCTTTATAACAAGAAATTCACGATCAGCGGGGCCCGGCAAAAACTCCTCGATTTGAGGAGATCAGGATCAAAAGAGCTGGAGATCTCCGATAATGAGAAACTCCTGGAGATCAAGAAAGGGCTCCAGGAACTCAGGAAAATGATAGATTAGAGTCAAGGGATGAGATGAAACCAAAAAAGCCGATCAGGATGCCTGACCGGCTTTTTTGAAATTATTTTTTTGATCTTTTGGAAGCCTTGAGGGGATTGATTTTCTGGACCACTTCTTCTTTCCCCTTCTTAACGTGGGAAGCCGTCGGACAACCGCCGATAGCCCATTTCGCTTTCGGATCAGGATAGACCTTGCAATATTTGGCCGAAGTATATTCGATCACCTTGTTGCAGCCCTCGCATTTTTCAACGATTATGTTGCATATCCCGCCGTTGAATCCGCACCCCTTCTTGCTCATGAAAGCACATTCCATTCCTGCTTTCACACTCTCACAAATCATTGGAATTCACCCCCTGTGTTAAATTTACAAAATAAAAACCGGATCAAGTTGGAATGATCCGGTTTTCAAGCCGATCATTAAATCAAGTTTATATAACAGTTCAGAGCCATATTGTCAATAAAAATAACGCAAAAAACGCCCATATTCATTGACTGCACTGGCCAACTATGCTAAGAACCCAAAATTGTATCGAGCCCGGCCGGGCTCCAATGATGGAGAGGTTGTGTCAACAAAAATAAATAAAGAGCTCTGGAAGGTTTACGTCAGGTCTCTTTCCATCCATTCGTCCCGGAATTTCTGGAGAATGCAGAATCTGGGGTTTGCCTTTTCAATTGCCCCGGTCTTAAAACAAATAGCTGAAAACAAAGAGCAGGCAGCAAAGATGCTGGAGAGGCATTTGCAATTATTCAGCACTAATCCGTATATGTCCGGTCCGATTATTGGTTCCGTCATCAAGCTTGAACGGGAATTCGGGCGGGGGGGTGATTGCCCGGATGCCGACTTACTGAAAAAGACACTTATGGCGCCTTACGCCGCCATGGGTGATTCCCTGTTCTGGGGATCCCTCAAGCCGTTTGCCTCTGCCATGGGCGTCATTGCCGCCCTCAAGGGCTTTCTCGGCGCTTCTCTCGTCGTGTTGCTCATATTCAACCCGGTCCCGTTATGGGTGAGTATAAAAGGCTTTTCTGAGGGTTACAGGCGGGGAAAAGACGGAATTGAATTTTTAAAGACGGTGAACCTGCCCCGGATGTCCAGGAGATTGCGCTGGATGTCAACGGTGCTTCTCGGAATCCTGGCTTTTAGTGTGTCAGGCATGAAGATATTGCCTCCTGGATTTCAGATTATCGAAAAAGTCTCAACGCTGGCGCTTGTCCTTCTGTGCTACTGGATACTAAAGCAGGGCATCTCTTCATTTAAAATCCTTTATGGGGCTTTGGCTTTATTTATAGTCGCAACTTCCATATGAATGCTAAAACTTTTACAATTACAAATAAGCTCGGATTGCACGCCAGAGCGGCTGCGATGCTCGTACAGATATCCAATAAATACAAGGCGAGAATTTTTCTCGAAAGGGACGGTAAACAGGTCAACGGTAAAAGCATCCTCGGAATACTGACCCTGGCATGCCCCAAGGGAAGCACACTCATCGTAAGGGCCGAAGGGACGGATGAAGACAAAGCCCTTGAAGAGATCGGCAGATTAATAGAGAATAAGTTCGGAGAGGATTGATGGACATCAAGCGGACCATAGTGCTGAAGGGTATTGCCGTTTCGCCCGGCATCGCCTTCGGCAAGGTTTACGTCGTGGACCGCTCCGAAGTACAGGCTCCTATGTACAATCTGGAACAGCCCGGCCAGATAATCTCCGAGATCAAGAGGTTTCGCGAGGCCTTGAAAAAATCACGGGAGCAGCTCCTGGAAATAAAAAAAAGCCTCAGCGAACGGGAGATCGAGCCTGCTTTCATCCTTGATGTCCATATCCTGATGCTTCGGGACAAAACGCTGCTGAATACTACAATAGGCAATATCCGGGAAAAGAAGGTCAATGCCGAATGGGCCCTCAAGTTGACCCTGAACAGATACAGGGACATGTTCAGCAAGATAGAAGACAGCTATCTTAAAGAGCGGATCAGCGACGTCGAATACGTAAGCCAGAGGATCCTGAGAAATCTCGTCGGGACCAGGTCAAAATCCATCGCTGAGATTGACGAAAGCGTTCTGATAGTGTCTCGTGACCTGTCCCCGGCCGATACAGTGCAGATGAAGATGGACCGGATCCTGGGGTTTGCCACCGATATGGGAGGAAAAACCTCTCATACCGCCATAATTGCAAGGTCTCTGGGCATTCCTGCGGTTGTAGGCCTGGAGAGAATAACGCGCGAGGTCCATAACTGCGACGAGATAATCATTGATGGCTGCGACGGCTTTGTGATTGTCAATCCCGATCCGGAAGTCCTGAAAAGATACGAGGAAAAGAAAAGGCACTTCGAAATACTCGAGGAAGACCTGCTGCGCGAAGCCCATCTGCCGGCCGTTACCCTTGACGGATACAAGGTCGGGATCGGAGCCAACATCGAGTTCGTCGAAGAGATCCAGACGGCCCTTGCCCACGGTGCTGAAGGCATCGGACTTTACCGGACGGAATTTATTTACATCAACCGGGAACGGCTTCCGACCGAGGAAGAGCATTTTTCCAACTACAGGAAAATAATCGAGGGCAAGCACCTGCAATGGTCTACAATCCGCACCTTCGACCTAGGCGGGGACAAATTCATCTCAGACCCCCGGGTCGCCGACGAACTCAACCCTGTAATGGGACTGCGCGCAATCAGGTTCTGTCTCCAGGAGATTGATCTTTTCAAAGTCCAGTTGCGGGCCATCCTTCGCGCCAGCGCCTACGGGAAAACGCGAATCCTCTTTCCCATGATCTCCAGTCTCGAAGAGATACAGAAAGTCAAATCCATTCTGGGTGAGGTAAGGCAGCAACTCGCCTGGGAAAACATACCTGTGGGAAATGACATTGAACTGGGTATAATGATCGAAGTGCCCTCGGCCGTTGTTATTGCGGACGACCTGGCCAGAGAGGTAGATTTTTTCAGCATTGGAACCAATGACCTGATACAATATACCTTGGCAATCGACCGGGTTAATGAAAGGGTTAGCTATCTTTACGACCCCCTTCATCCCGCGGTGCTGAGGCTTATCCGCATGATTGTGCAAGCCGCCCACGTTGCAGGCATCCGTGTGGCGATCTGCGGGGAAATGGCCGGCGAGCCGGCATTTACCCTTATGCTGCTGGGCCTGGGGCTTGATGAATTGAGCATGAACCCCTTGGCCATACCCAGAGTGAAAAAGATTATAAGAAATTCCACACTGGAAGAGGCCAAAGCCCTGCTGAGGGAGTCAATGAAGTACAATACTGCTTCGAAAATTGAGGATTTCGTCAGGAATTACATGAACAACAGATTTCCCGACGAGTTTTATTTCGAAAAAGCCTGAAACCCGGTTTGAAAATGTCCATATCGGCAAAAAAAGAATCCGAGCCCAACACGGAATACAACAAGGGCATGCTAGGCCAGAATGGCCTCTCAATAAGCGGGGTATTCGCCAGAGAGGTGCGTTGCCGGGTGGAGTTGAGGGAGAGCTATCTCGACGAACTCAAGGCCTTTTCCGGCAAGGGCGTCATAATTTATGCTCTCAAAAACAAGCACCAGCTCAGCACGGTCATTCTTGCCGATGTGCTTTCCAGGATAGAAATCCAGCAGCCTTCCTATTGCCACGGGGTTAATATGTTCCTGTGGCAGCCAGTGTCGAAAGTGCTGAAGGGCCTGTTCAGCCGCATCACGCGCTCCGGAAAGAAACAAAATCACCTGCAAAAGAATATCGAGGAGGGCCGCAGCTCGATAATCTATTTCCGGGAATCCGAACTCAAGGCCGGCACCGTGCAAGACAGCCTTACCAGCCTGGCCGAAGTCGAATTTAAGAAAATTCCCGTGATGATCGCGCCTGTACTCGTTGCATATGGCCGCCGGCGGGAAAAGAAACAGAAGAGCCTGGTAGAAATCTTTCTCGGCGGGAGAGAAAACCCTGGTCTGTTTTTGAGACTCATAACATATCTCAGGCATTCCCGGACGGCCTCGGTTATATTTTCGCGCCCGCTCAGGCTTGACGAATTCCTCCAGAAGACTGAAGGAAAATCGCCCGAAACGGTTTCCTTCCAGTTACGAAAGGAGTTGGTGGAGCGCATCGATGAAGAGAAGCGCGCAATATTCGGTCCCGTCCTGAAATCGCGAGAGGAACTCATGTCCCTTGCCATAAAGGATGCTTATCTGGTCAAGTACATGGAGGAGACGGCGACCAGGGAGCGCAAAGACGCTAAGGCGCTGACGAAGGAAGCGGATAAATACCTCAGGGAGATAGCCGCAGATTACAACGATTTCTTCATCGAGATCTGGGACAGGCTCCTGACTTGGTTATGGAACAACATATACGACGGCGTGGTGGTTGATAAAGAGGGATTTACCCGAATCAGGGAAATTTCCAAGGACATTCCCTTTATCGTCATCCCCTGCCATCGCAGTCATATTGATTACCTGCTGCTTTCATATGTTTTTGAGAAGAACAATATCCCTCTTCCATTCGTAGCAGCCGGAACCAACCTGATGTTCTGGCCCCTTGGTTACATCTTCCGCAAATCGGGGGCGTTCTTTATCCGCAGGAGTTTCAAGGGCGAAGACCTTTACGGGATGGTGTTTGCGAAATACATGAAAGTGCTGCTCAAGGAAGGCCTTCCGGTCGAGTTCTTTATTGAAGGCGGCAGGAGCAGAACGGGCAAGATGGTCATGCCGCGCTACGGTTTGCTCTCGATGGTTATCCAGGCCTACCAGGAGGGGATCAGCAGCGACCTGGCCATTCTTCCGATGTTCATCGGCTATGACCGCGTCATCGAGGAAAAATCGTACTTGAGAGAGCTGGGAGGGGAGCCGAAGAAGAGGGAAAATGCGGGGACCGTCCTGCGCAACAGCAGCATTCTAAGAAAGAGGTACGGCCGGGTATATGTGAATGCGGGAGAGCCGATATATTTGAAATCCTACCTGGCGTCGATCGAAAAGCCTTTTGAAGATATGAACCTGGATGAGAGGCGCAGTTTTTATCGGAAGATCGGGTACGAAATAGTCGCCGAGATCAACAAGGTTTCGGTTGTCACCCCGTTCTCGCTCATTGCGGCCTGCCTGCTGTGTCATTACCACAGGGGGATTTCACATAACGATCTGATGATGATCTTCAATGTTTTTTACGACTTTCTGCACTTCCAGCAGGTCCAGTTTTCCTCTACTTTCGGCAACAAGGACAAAGCTGTATCCGACGCCCTGTCAATTTTTGAAACGTCCAGCCTTATCTCCAAGATGGGCATTGAGGAAGAGGACAGGGCCGAGGAAGTCGCGGAGATAATCTATTCCATCGAGGAAAATAAAAGGCTCAATCTTGAGTATTACAAGAACAATGTCCTTCATTTTTTTATTCCCCTGTCATTCATAGCCACCTCCATTCTGGCGCACAGCGAGGATTCCATTGCGCTGTACAAGATCATGGAAGACTATAAATTCCTGAAAAGGCTGTTCCGCAATGAGTTCATCTTCGAGGAGAAGCGCGATGACCTGGAAGAAGTGAACGCCGTGCTTACCTACATGCACGAACAGGGAATGATCAAGGACCTCGATCTTGAGGGCGAGAACTGCATTGAGATAAGGGGACGCGGTCGCACCCGCCTCAGGCCCTTTGCCGGGCTGATCCATAACTACATAGAATCCTATTGGGTCGTGATACGCGGCTGCTCGTATCTCAAAAAGGAACCGAAGGTTGAGAGGGATTTCCTCCGCAAAATACAGCAGCTCGGCACCAGGATGTACAAGAAAGGCGAGGTGGCCCGGGCGGAGTCGCTTTCCACCGCTAATTATAATAACGCGCTTAAATTCATGGTTGATTCTGAAATTCTCATCATATCAAAGACACTGGATAAGAAGAACAGGGAAATAAAGACGTATTATCTTGCGGAAAGCAAGGGCAGGATCGAATCCCTGCGGCAGCGGGTCTTCAGGTTCCTGTAATAATCAAGCAGAGCAGGAATCCGGATCATCTGGGTAGCGGGACTTAATGGCTCGTATCGAGTCTGCGCAGGCAAAGAATATGTCCACCAGTTCGGGGTCAAACTGCTTTCCTGCCTCTTCCCTCAGGACTTTGAAAGCCATTTCGTCTTCCCAGGCTTCCTTGTAGCACCTTCGAGTCACCAGCGCATCGTAAACATCGGCGATCGCGACTATTCTGCCGAATAATGGTATCTGCTCTCCTTTTTTGGGGCGGCAACCCCCGATACCGTCGTTTCCCGGATACCCCTTGCCGTCCCAGCGCTCGTGATGGTTCAGGGCAACCTCGGAGGCCGCTTCGGAGAAATCGGAATTCTGATCGAGGAAGAGCCGGGCGCCTTGGAGAGTGTGCTCTTTCATGGCATCAAACTCCTCTGGGGTGAGCCGGCCGGGTTTTTTCAGTATGGTATCGGAGATGGCGACCTTTCCGACATCGTGCAGCATCGCTGCCATTCTCAGTATATCCCGCTTCACTTCGATTTCCCGGGAAGGTATATACCTGCGGCGCGCCCACTCCTGGTATAACTCGTCCGCATAGCTTGCCACCCGGTTCACGTGAGCCCCTGTTTCCTTGGGGTCCCGCATTTCAGCCATTCGTATCATCTGAAGGAGAATACCACGGGTCAACTGGGCTCTTTCCAGCGCCATGGAAGCGATCCCGGCAAAGTGGTGCATCCCCCTTTCGTCGAAATCCGAAAAAGGCACGATCCGGAGATTTTCATCCTGTGCATTAATAATTTGAAGCACGCCGAGAATATCGTTGCGCATGGTCTTCAGCGGCATAGCCAGTATCGAGGTGGTCCGGTATCCGCTCTGTTCGTCGAAACTGCGGCTGAACCTGTATGGCACCTTTCCGTCCAGCCGGTAAACATCTTCGATGTTGACGGTCTCACCCATGGCTGCAGCGTATCCGGCTATGCTGTTGGTATCGATTGGTATGCTGAAGGTGGAGTAGATCAACCTGGCGCCTTCCGGCAGCCTTTTCTGCAAAGAGGCGTTCTGGGTATAGCTGAATTTCAGATTGTCTTTCTCGCGGATGTAGATCGATCCGGCATCGGCGTTCACGAACCTCCGGGCTTCACCCAGGATCTTTTCCATCAGGATGTCGAGATCCTTGATCTGGTTGATCTCTATCCCTATGTTGATGAGCGACTCGAGTTTCCGTTCCTTGTTCTGCATGCCGGATGCCGCCGGTTGGATTGGTAAATAGTCGTAGTTTAATAGAATAAAAAGAAATCAAAGTAAACACACAAATGTAGAAATTCAAACTAATGCTTGAGACTGTATTTTTTCAGCTTGTACCGTAGCATGCGCTCGCTGATCCCGAGCAGATCGGCGGCCTTGGACTGGTTATTGCCCGATTGCTGCATAGCCTCCCGGATCATCTGCGATTCAAGGGCCTCGATCGAGTCTTTCATTTTTCCCTCGATCCTCTTTTCGGACACGGCGGCATCCCGGAACGGGAGGTCGTCGACGGAGATTATTGTGTCCCTGGAAATTACAATCGACCTCTCCACAATATTCTCGAGTTCGCGCACATTCCCCGGGTAATCATATTTCATCAGGAGGTCACGGGCTTCGCGGCTGACGGACTTCTCCCCGCCGTTCTCGGTGGAAAATTTTTTCAGGAAGAAGTCGATCAGGGGCGGGATGTCGTCCTTCCTGTCACGCAACGGAGGGATTAACATCGTCACGACATTCAGACGGTAAAAAAGGTCCTCACGGAACGCGCCTTCCCGCACGCGCATCTCCAGGTCGCGGTTAGTGGCACTGATTATGCGCACATCAGACTTGATGTTTTCGTTGCCGCCGAGGCGCTGGAATTCGCGTTCCTGAAGGAACCGCAAGAGCTTTACCTGGAGCGGCAGGGACATTTCGCCTATTTCGTCCAGGAAGAGACTTCCTCCGTCTGCCTCTTCAAAACGCCCGATTCGCCTTTTTACCGCACCGGTAAAGGCCCCTTTTTCATGCCCGAAGAGCTCGCTCTCGAGCAGGTTTTCGTGAATCGCGCCGCAATTGACGGTGATAATGGGCCGTTCCGAACGGGGGCTCAGATGGTGAATGAGCCTGGCCAGGAGTTCCTTGCCGGTGCCGCTCTCGCCCTGGATGAGCACAGTCGAGCGGCTTGCGGCAACCCTGCCGGCCATGTTAACCAATTCTTCCATGACCCTGCTGCGAAAAATTATCTGGTCCGAGGTGATGCCCTTCTCATTCAACTGGTCGCGCAGGACCTCGTTTTCCTTGATCAGGGTCCGGCGTTCCGAAATGCGGCGCAGGTGAATGAGAAGGTCTTCGAGGTCGATAGGCTTGGTAATATAATCGACCGCCCCGGCCTTCATGGCGGCGACCGCAGTCTCAATCGTCCCGAAGGCGGTCATCATTATGACATCAATTTCGGGATTGATGGCCTTGACTGCTTCAAGGACTTCCAATCCGTTCATCCCCGGCATTTTGTAGTCCAGCAGGATGACGTCGAAATGGTTGCCGCGGACTGATTCCACTCCCCGTTCGCCGGAACCGGCCGCAAGTACCGTATGCCCCTCGCCGGCGAGGAAATCCAGCAGCATCTCCCTCTGGGACTGCCCGTCCTCAATGATGAGAATATTAAGCGGCTTCATTTCACATCTCCAAGATGCTTGTTGAAAGGCCGATATGCCGCGTTGCGCTTCGCCTCTCGCAAGCTTTCACGTACACTCAAGTAAGGCTCCGCAGCCCTATGCGCGTTGCCTCCCTGTCCCCCTCGGGGAGAACCTTTTTGAACAGCCTCCAATTAAGCGTTTATCTGCTGACTCATAATGCGAGCGGCAGCACTATGTTGAATGTCGTGCCCGCCCCGAGCCTGCTTTCCACTTTGATATCTCCATTATGGCCTCGGATTATCTCGTGAGCTATGGGCAGCCCCAGGCCCAGCCCCTTTTCCTTGGTCGTGTATTCGGGGTTAAATATCCTTTCAAGGTCTTCCGGCCGGAGCCCCGCCCCCGTGTCGCTCATTTTGAGGCTTACCGCCTTGGCGCCCCTGTCCACGCTGATAGTGATCTCTCCCTTTCCCGTTATGGATTCCATTGCATTCTTCAGGATATTGAGGAGGGCCTGCTGGAGCTTATCGACATCCATGGGCACCATTGATTGCTTTCCGTCAAGATTCGAACTTATCGATATGCCCCTGGTGTGCGCTTCTTCCTCCAAGAGGCTGATAAGCTTCCGCAGCACGTCTTCAATCGGATAATTTCTCAATTCCAGTCGCTGGGTCCGGGAAAAAGCCAGGAACTCCTCGATTATACCGTTCAGGCGCCTGACCTCGTCTCTTATGACAGAAGTCATATTTCTAAATTTGTCCATTTTGTCCGGGTCCTGCGGCGGAAAGTCCCTCTGGAGCCTCTGGGTCGCCATGCTGATTGCGTTGAGGGGGTTGCGGATCTCGTGGGCGACCCCGGCCGCCAGTTGTCCAAGGGAGGAGAGCCGCTCCGATTGCTGCAGCCGGTTTCGAAGCTCTTCCACCCTGGCCATATGCCTGCTCTGGTTCTGGTAAATAAACAGGATTGCCAGAATTCCGGTCAGGACTATGAGGGCCATTGAGATGATCATGTGCGAGCTGTTTTTGGAAAGTATCTGGTCGGTTTTTTCCCGGTTGAGCCCCACCTGGCCGATCCCCTCGATCCTGTTGTCAAGCAGGAACGGCACCTTTATCTCCTGGATGTCCCGGTCCTTGAAATTGATTTTGCGGCTGATCACCTGCGACTTCCCCGGCAGTCCTCCCGAAATAGAAACAGGCGGAGCTTCACCTACACTACCGAAGACCTTGCCGTCCGGACTTAACACCCTTATAAATGAGATCTCGCCCGTTGCCGCATTATCCACTGCTTTCTGGATCGCGATGCGCTTGCCCCAAAAATCGTAACCCTCCTCATCCAAGGCGGCGATTATTGTCCCGTTCGCAGCGGATCTCCTCAGGGCGATAAACCCGGTCGAACCACTTTTTTTCAGAGGACTGAAAAGATCGATCAGTATCTCCCGTTCCCCGACGATGACGGGGTTGGCTCTCTTCAGCAGGTTGTGCGGAAGCTCCCTGTTCCGGAAAACGACATTCCCCTTGTTGTCGAGCACGGAGAAAAGCCAGACGCCGTTGCTCGCCAGGATCGCCTCCATCTCCTCCTGGCCGCTGCCCAGAGCCGGCTCTTTTTCCAGCTTTCTGACAGCGACGACGAAACTGTTGATGAATGTCTCCTGGATCAGAAAGGGCTCATTGCTCAACAGCGGAAGTGCCCCCTCGTTCTCCTCTCGGTAGAGTTTCATCAAGCTGAAGTAATTTTCCTGTGCCTCCTTTTGTACGAAGTTCACGATTTCAATGGCCCTGTTCTCCATGGAACTGACAAGGGTCTTGTCCAGCCTTCTCAGATCCATCAGGCCCGTTACAAGCATCAGTGTGACAAAGAGAATACAAACCAGAAATAAAGCAAGGGGCTGCAGGAAGGGCTTTGAAAGTTTACGTCTTAACTCCCGGGTGAGTATCCTTAATTGTTCCATCTAAATATCTCATGCCGATCCACACGAAAGCGTTTACTGGTGCTTGACAGGGTATCTGCTCGAGTGCTCCAGCGACCTGCACCAAAGGCGGAGTTGCTCGGGAGTGAGTATCCTCCGGATTTCGACCTCATAGCCGATCATATCGCGGATGATCTGGCTGTTTATATATTCTATTTCCCTGCCTTTGGCTCTGATTGCCTCCTCGCTCGTGTTCGGATCGGCTACAAGCTGTTTGAATTCGATCTGTTTGCCGGCCAGCTCCGTCTTCTTCTGGACCATCCTGCTCACGTAGGCGTTCTTGATCCTCCGGATTGAAGTGGTCTGTTCCTCGGAAAGATTGAGGTCCTGCAGGTTCAGTTCACGGGAGCCCATGGCCGGGTTGTCAAACCTCATATTTCCGCGCGGCGATTGGGCCTCCGCCCAATCATAACAGACGACAATCAGGACCCACGCGACTGCAAATAAAACTCTTTTCATCAAATCCTCATGTCACAATCCGGCCGTCCCGACCGGATTGTGAGTATCATAGTTCGACATTATTGTCGAATCAAAAAACAAATCTCAGAATGGCAAGAACTGATTAAAATCACTGGCATTTTTGAGATGCAACCCCCGGAAGGCTCGACAATTCTTTCCGGCTCCCATCCGGGGCCGCTTTTCCCCGCAGGAAGAAAGTTCAATAAATTTAAGGGTATATACCCTGTGTTTATCAATGGCATGAGTCATGCACGTACCATATGCAAAAAGCATGAAAAGAAAGGAATAAAAAAGGATATTATGAAGAAAACGGGTCTGGCTGTGATCATCTCGGCGCTGTTCCTGGCGGCAGGTACCGCTTTTGCCGGCGATGCGGACAGAGCGGGGTGGATGGGGCCTTTCAGTCCCGACCTTCTTTCCAAGCTGAAGCTCTCTGATAATCAAATGTCTGAAATCCAGGCCCTCCGGGGAAAGGTGATTGAAAAAGTGGGGCCGCTGAGGAACTCGCTTTTTCAGATCAAGGGCGAGTTGAAGGACCTCTGGGTCCAGAATAAGCCAGATGAGAGCCGCATAAGAGAAAAACAAAAAGAAATCAGGTCTTTAAGAGACCAGATTAAAGATAAAATAACGAATTACAGCCTGG
Organism: uncultured Syntrophaceae bacterium; assembly: GCA_964556675.1. GTDB lineage: Bacteria > Desulfobacterota > Syntrophia > Syntrophales > UBA4778 > JBDKTK01. Next base: position 8,960 of record CAZKYN010000012.1, on the reverse strand, counting down.
AGTTGAAGAAGCTCCTCACGCCCGAGCAGAATACACAGCTCGCTGCCTTATGGCTCGAATGGGGCAAGGGTATGGGGAAAAGTAAATCGAGCATAAAGGACCCGTAAGGGTCAGAAATTAAAGGGAGCTGCATTCTCCCTGCTTAAGAGCCACCTTCTAAGTTTCACCTTCGTGTTTTTCCCCCTTGGGGAGGTCCTCAGGACCTCCCCCTCCTCCATCCAAACATCTAAGGATTTCCGGCCTGCGTTATTTGACAACTTCAAAATGCGAGTGCTATCTTTAAACATCAACTAATAAAGAGGCAGATGCCCATGCCGGAAGAAAACCCGCCTTTCGCAATAAAGGATTGTGCCCTGATATCTTTGGCGACGGGCAGGCGTGCCCAGAACCTGCGCGAGCTCAGGGAGAGGATCCAGACCATCGATGCGGAGAGCATCTATTACCACTTCTGGGGCGTTCTCCTTCGGCCTTCATTTGAAGATCCCGAGTTCAAAAACGACTTTGCATCCTGGTGCCGCCATGCCATCCACGACGATAAGGCGGCGGAAAAGCTCAGCATAATTGATCCGACGGAATTCGATACCCTCGACGAGCTGAGGGCGGAAATTATTGACGTAATCGAGGAGAGGCTCGAGGAGATCGAATTCGTTCGCTGGGCCCAGCTGGACGAGCAGTTCAATTTTGTGACTTTCCAGACAGTCGTGTTCGATACTGGAGACAAAATAGAAAAACCCGAGGACCTGCCCGCCGCCATAAAAAAAATGTCGGTAAGCAGTATCTTTTACCACTTCATCGATGCCCGGCGGCGGACCCCCGGCAGGGTGGACGATTTCCGGGAATGGCTGCACGGCTGCGGGGCGCAATACGATGAGGTCTGCGATCAGGTCGCTCTTGTAGACCCGTTTTTCCCCAGCCTGCGCGACCTGCGCGACGAGCTGGCCGGCGTTTTCAGAAAATACTTTCCATCGGAATAAAACATGGTAACAGATCTCGATCTTTATGCGGAAATAACCGGAGAAGATGTCATCAACCACTTGCGACAGCTTGCCCGCCAGCTGCAGGGGATGAAAGTGGTCCAGGTCAACTCCACCCGGCTCGGCGGGGGGGTCGCGGAAATCCTCGACAAGCTGGTGCCGATGATGAACGATCTCGACATTGAAGCGAAATGGGAGATCATCCACGGGAACGAAAAATTTTACGAGTGTACGAAAGGGTTCCACAATGCGCTCCAGGGGAACCTGGTTAAAGTACCCGACCCCCTTCTGAGAAATTTCGAGGCCGTGAATGCGGAAAATGCCGAGAGGCTTCGCCCCTCGCTGCAGGATGCGGACATTGTCCTTATCCACGACCCCCAGCCCGCTCCGCTCATCAAATATTTCCCGCACCGGAAAGGCAAATGGATCTGGCGCTGCCATATTGATATAAGCCATCCCTTCCGGCCGGTATGGAAATATCTGCGGCAGTTCATCCTTGGTTACGATGCGAGCATTTTTTCACTCGACGCTTTCGCCCAGCCTATGCCGCACCCTGAATACCTCATCCCCCCCAGCATTGATCCGCTCTCCGACAAGAATATAGATCTGAGCCCTGAAGAGGTAAACCGGGTTTACAGCAGGTTCCAGATCGACCCTGAAAAGCCGCTGATCCTGCAGGTCTCCCGATTCGACAGGTTCAAGGACCCGGTCGGCGTTATCCATGCGTTCCGGCTGGCAAAAAAATTCTCGCCGAAGATCCAGCTTGTGCTGGCGGGAGGGGGCGCGACTGACGACCCCGAAGGCGAGGCAGTCCTCAACGAAGTCAGGACCGCGGCTGAAGGCGACCCAGATATCAAGATCCTGCTGCTCCCCCCAGACGACCACAGGACAATAAACGCCCTGCAGCGGGCCGCCGATATAGTCGTACAGAAATCGATCCGGGAAGGCTTCGGCCTCACCGTCACCGAAGCGCTCTGGAAGGGAAAGCCGGTGATAGGCGGCAATACAGGGGGAATCCGGCTTCAGGTCATAAACCATCACACGGGCTTTCTGGTCGACACGCCGGAAGGAGCAGCCCTGTGGATTCGCTATCTCCTGTACCATAAGGAAAAGCGAAGCGAGATGGGTGTGAAGGCGCGCGAGTTCGTCCGCCAGAATTTCCTCCTGACGCGCCATCTGAGGGAATACCTTACTACGTTCATCGCCCTGATCCATGCCCGCAAAGGTAGAATTCTCCTGGGTTAGGCTGCCGAACAGGCTGACATGCTGCGACCCTTTTACTTGTAATAAATCACCACATGGCATATTAATAGCCGGACGCTCTGTCCGGCTTTAATCATTCCCAGGGGAATTCGTGGATGGACATTATTTACCGGCCGGCTTTCAGTAACGTGCTTTACGACGGGATCACCATCTTCCACCTGCTTGTCAGCCTTGTGATCGCAGCCGTCGTTTTTGCCGTCTTGGAACTCGCGAAAAAGCTCTTCCTGACCCGCTTTTCCGGATTATCAAAGACCAGGGCGGGCGAAATTTACAATCTCACAAAAGAGCTGATCGAAAAAACACATTATTCGGTCCTGCTGATCCTGTCGCTTTATATTGCAAGCTTCAGCCTTGCTCTCCCACGCAATGCCGAGCTGATAGTCAGGACGGCGGCGCTGATGACCTTCCTTGTCCAGGCGGGAATCTGGGGCAATCATGCCATCACTTTTTCGCTGGAAAATTACAAAAAGAAAAAACTCAAGGAGGATGCGGTCAGCGTCACCATGGTTTCCGCCCTGGCCTTCTTCGTCAGGGTGATTGTCTGGGCAGTGATGGTCCTTATCGCCCTGGACCATTTCGGGGTGAATATCACGGCGCTCGTCGCCGGCCTGGGAGTAGGCGGGGTGGCTGTCGCCCTGGCGGTCCAGAATATCCTCAAGGATGTATTTGCTTCGCTTTCCATAGTCCTTGACAAGCCTTTTGTAATCGGCGATTTCATCGTGGTCGACAATTACATGGGCACTATCGAGGACATCGGGCTGAAAACAACCAGGATCAGGAGTCTGACGGGAGAGCAGCTCATATTCCCCAATTCCAACCTGCTGGAGAGTCGGATCAAAAACTTCCGCGACCAGCGGGAGAGAAGGATTGTCTTTTCGATCGGGGTTGTCTACCAGACGCCGCAGGAGCAGGTCAGGGCCATACCGGGGATGATCCGGGACATAATCGAGCGCCAGGAGAATACGCGTTTCGAGAGGTCCCATTTCAATACATTCGGCGATTCGGCGCTCGGTTTCGAAACCGTGTATTGGATGACCGTATCAGATTACAATATTTTCATGGACACCCAGCAGAGGATCTACCTGGAAATCCTCGACAGGTTTGAAAAAGAAGGGATCCAGTTCGCTTACCCGACCAGGACGCTTTTCTTCAAGAAGGAGGAAATGCAGGACCTGATCGGCCCGTCCGGAAAACGGAACGTCAATTCCGGGCAGGGTTGAAAATCTGAATATTCCCTTTATTCTTCTCCTTATTGCCGCTTTTCAAAACCGGGCCGCTTTGTTAATTTTCAGTAATGGGTCCAGTAAAGAACTCTGCAAAACAGGAAATCAGGATAGGCACGTCCGGCTGGAATTATAATCACTGGGCCGGACCGTTCTACACCGATTGCCCGAAGACAAGATGGCTGGAGTGTTACACGCGCACTTTCTCCACCGTGGAGGCAAATTCCACCTTTTATCACCTTCCCAAACCCAAGGCGGTTGAGAATTGGCGGCTCAGGACGCCGGAGAATTTCCTCTGGTCGGTCAAGGCCAGCCGTTACATAACCCATATGAAAAAACTGAGGGACCCAAGCGAGCCGCTGGAGAGATTTTATGATTCCATTCAGAACTTCGGAGAAAAACTTGGACCCATCCTCTTCCAACTGCCGCCGAGCCTCGCATTCCATGAGGATGTACTCGATGAGTTCTGGGCATACGTCAGGAAAGGCCGACGCTACACCATCGAACCCAGGCACTCGAGCTGGCTCGAAGACGCCGCCCTGCAAAAATTACGGAGCCTCGATATAGCATTGTGTATCGCCCAGACGGCCGGTCGCTTCCCTTACCGCGAGGCGGTCACAGCCGACTTCGTTTACATCCGGCTGCACGGTTCCCAGGCTCTTTACGGTTCCGACTACACGGAAGAAGAGCTGCAGGAATGGGCAAAAAAGATCAGGAAATGGAAACGGGACACCTACGTGTACTTCGACAATGACGCCAATGCCTACGCCCCGAAAAACGCGAAAAGACTCAAGGAGATATTGAAGATCAGGGACGTTTGATGCCCAATAATTCTTTACTCCTCGAGGCTGACGGTGATCTCTTCATTGGGCTGGATCGATCGCAGGTCGTCCGGGCCGGCGTCAGTCCTGCCGACGACGACAACGGGGCCGGCCGGTACGGGTTTATCCGTCCCCCTGCTTGCAGGGGTCTTGCCGAAGAAAATGCACAAGCTGGTGCCGGCAGGCCAGTAAGCTATGTCGCCGGGAGACACGTCGAGTGTTGAATTTGCGGGGGAGGCCTCGATGCCGGTATCAAAGTAAATCTCGTCTCCCCACGTGGATACCTGGGAGGAGATAGGCATGCCTTTCAGGAGTTTTTTGGCAGCAGGCGAATCGTTGAAGACGGCGGCAAAACCGAAACTCCCCGTCCGGAAAATGACTCTCCTCATAATTCCTCCTTCCGGTTTCAGGATTCAGATCACGAGGATTTTGCCGCGCGGCTCGGCCACGACCTCGCCCACGATGGCCGCGTCCTTGACACCTGAATCCAGCATGCGTTTCAGGAGTCCCTCCGCCTGGGCCGCCTCGATCGAGATCAGCAGGCCTCCGGAGGTCTGCGGATCGAACAGGAAATCGGCGCTCATATCGGGGCAGGACCTTTCGAACTCGAGCATGTGCATACGGAATTCCCTGTTGCGATAGAGCCCGCCCGGTACGTAGCCCTCGCGCACGAGTTCCTGGATTCCTTCGAATACCGGGACGGCTGTTATATTGATCAGCATGCCGGCATCCGACCCTTCTATCATCTCGCATGCATGACCGAGGAAACCGAAGCCCGTTATGTCCGTGCAGGCATGGACCCCGGGCGTCTCCGCCATGATTTCGGAAGCGGTGCGGTTCAGGGTGGTCATCGATTCAATGGAGCGGGCCGCGAGCTCCGGCGGGGCCGCTTCGACTTTGATGGCGGTGCTCACGATCCCGGTGCCCAGCGCCTTGGTCAGGATGAGCTTATCCCCGGGCCGCGCCCCGCGGTTGCGGACGACCTTGTCCGGATGGATAACTCCCGAAACCGAAAGTCCGTATTTGAGCTCGTCGTCTTCGACGCTGTGCCCGCCGATGAGCGTTACCTGCGCCTCCCGGAGAACGTCCATCCCGCCCAGGAGGATATCGTGGAGGATGCCTATATCCATACTTTTGACGGGGAAGCAGATCACGTTCATCGCCGTGAGCGGTTTCCCTCCCATCGCGTAGACGTCGGAAAGGGAATTGGCTGCAGCCACTTTCCCGAAGGTGAAAGGGTCGTCCACAATGGGCGTGAAGAAATCGATTGTCTGGATCAGCGCCAGGTCGTCGCGCAGGCGGTATACTCCCGCGTCCTCGAAGTGCTCGATCCCGGCAATCACGTTCGGGTCTTCGATTTCAGGTAATCCTCTCAGTGCCCTGTCAAGGTCCCCCGGACCGATCTTGCAGGCTCAACCGGCGCTGCGGACAGTCTCCGTCAGGCGGATTTTCTTTTCCTTTAAAGCCTCTGGCATGCGCTCTCCAGCTTGAAATTGATAGGTGAGCTTATCACTTTCGCACAGGAGTGAGCAAGAGCCGAAACCAGTTTGCGCTGAGATTCATGACTGTTCCGGCCGTTTGTGGACATCCCTCCTTTCAAATGTCACGATATCTATGCTAAATAGTAATTCCGCATCGACCGCAACAACGAGGAACTGCACACACGGAAATGAACGAAGAAAGATGTCTTGTTTTATTTGTTAAATACCCCGAAAAAGGCAGAGTGAAGACCCGGCTTGGCCGATCTCTGGACGAGGACATGGTTGTCCGCCTGTACCGCGCTTTCATCGAGGACCTGATCGGGAAGCTGACACAGGGAGATTACAGGTTCAGAATAGCCGTCCATCCCCGAGAAAGGATAAGCGATTTCCGCCGGGAATTCGGAGATGCCTTTTCATATATGTCCCAGACCGGACCGGATCTGGGCGGGAAGATGCTCAATGCCTTCAAGCAATGTTTTTCCGACGGCTGCCGCTCCGTTATCGTCATGGGCAGCGATATCCCCGATGTGCCGAAGCGGATAATTGAGGAAGCTTTTCGGGCATTGGAAAAAAACGGCGCAGTCATCGGGCCGACTTATGACGGCGGTTATTACCTGATCGGATTTTCCAGGGAATCATTCTTTCCCGCGGTATTCGAAGGGATAATGTGGGGCGGCGACGGCGTCTTTGGAAAGACCGTGCAGATCATGGAAAGGGCGGGGGGCCGTTTTCGCGTGCTTCCGCATTGGAGGGATATCGACCGTCCAGAAGACATCGCCGCCCTGGTCGATAACAGCGGGACAACGGATTTTTCCGGTTCGAAAACGATGGCCTGCCTGCGCGATTACGGATTGGCGCCGCGCTCTGCTGAAAGCTATCCGATTGCTCCCCGGTTCTCGATAATCATTCCCGTCATTAACGAAGAAGCTGTGATCAATTCGGCGCTCGACCACGTCGGGAATATCCGGGCGGGAGCATCCGTCGAGATCATTGTCGTTGACGGAGATCCTGAAGGCTCGACCATCCGGGCCATCCGGGACGGACACGTAAAGACCGCAGTCGGCAAAAGGGGCCGGGGCAGGCAGATGAACAGGGGCGCAGCCCTGGCCCGCGGCGATATCCTGATTTTTCTCCACGCGGACACGAGACTTCCCTCCGGTGCGTTTGGATTCATAGATCGCGCCTTGAGAGATCCGGCCCGTCCTGCCGGCGCCTTCGACCTGAGCATCGCAAACCGGAGACCTGTCTACCGCATGCTTGCCGGAATAGCCTCATGCCGCTCGCGCCTGACCCGCATACCTTACGGCGACCAGGCATTTTTTTTCCGCAGGGATTATTTCCATGCAATGGGAGGCTTCTCCGATATCCCCCTCATGGAGGACGTGGAAATAATGAGGCGGCTCAAAAGAAGGGGTGCCGGGATTGCGATAATCGACCGGCCGGTCACCACGTCGGCCCGGCGCTGGGAAAAGGAAGGGATCATTAAATGCACCCTGCGCAACTGGCTGTTGATATCCCTCTATCTCGCGGGAGCATCTCCCGAGCGCCTGGCAAAATTCTACAAGTAACACTCACCGCATATTTTAAAGAGGGTCCTCCAACCCCTTTCGTTTCGTATATCGTCTGTAAAAAATCGGGATGAGGGACACCAGGACGATCAGGGCTATCCCGATAAGCAGCGAGGGGGATACCTTTCCCCTGAACAGGTCGAGAAGGGAACTCGAGAAAACGATGAAGGCGATGCAGGCGGGGAGCATGCAGATGAACGTCGTCGCGGCGTAGGGCAGTAAGCCGATTTTCGTCATGCCGAACGCATAGTTCAAAAGGTTGAACGGGAACAGCGGGATAAGGCGCGTGAAGGCCACCACCTTCCATCCGTTCTTTTCCACGCTCTCGTCCAGGCGGCGCCAGCGGGGGCTCCGGAGCTTTTCTTCGACCCAGCCCCTGGCCACATAGCGGGAAATCAAAAAGGCTGTGCAGGCCCCGGCAGTCGAACCGATAATCGTGTAAACCACTCCCCAGAAAGGCCCGAAGAGGATGCCTCCGGCGATTGTTATGGGAAGGCCCGGCAGAAGCAGGGCCGGCGCGAGCGAATAGATGAGCATGTAAATGAGGGGCGCGAGGAAGCCGTGGCCGGCTATCAAGTGACGGAGGGTCTCCTGATCGAGATAACGCGAGGAGCCGGTGGCCCGCACGGCAATGATAGCGGTAACGAGGACAGCGAGCAGCCCGAGGCGGGCGGCCCATCCTTTCCCTTTCTCTTCAGGGGGATGGAAAGTCCTCTCCCGGGTTGATGAAGCATTTACAGCCTTTTTGAAATATTTCTTCAGGCGCAGCCGGTTCAGGTATGTGAACGGCGCCGTAGAGACCCTGCTCTTTCTCTCCAGTGCGGTATCGGGTTCAGCCAGGAAATCGAGTGCATGCACGGCCGGTGAATTGCGGCCGAGCCGTCCGGCGCACGCGCAGCAGTAAGTAATAATCGGCTTCTCCCCGGTTTCCGCCCAGGTACGTTCCTTCCACCTGTCCGCCAGTTCGGGAGACAGGACACTCACGCCTGCGCCGTTGCCGCAGCAAAAAGTCCTTTCCCGCCCATGGCCGATCTCCTCCGCCGCGATCCCCGTCAAGCCGATCAGGCGCCTTACCGCGGCATGGGCGCCGGTATCGAAGCGCACGCCGCACGGGTCATGGACCACGGCCTTTTTGCCCTTAAAAATCCGGGCGGGGCTGTCCCCCGGAAGCGCTTCGTAGACCATGCGGGCCCTCAGGCCTTTTCCGTACCTGCTGAACATGTCATGGCAGTTGGGGCAGACCGTCAGCACCTCTTCCACGCCCTTTGCCCGCAGATAATCGGTCATTTCGTCGAGCATGGCGTTGAAAAAGACCTCCCGGCCGAGGTCGTGGGAGATCTTTCCGCAGCAGTCCAAGACAATGCCCATGGACGGCTCTTCTTTCCTGAGGACCTCGAATAACTCCCGCGTCCTCGCGGGCCGCGTACCGGGCATCGCGCATCCGGGGAAGAGGACGGTGCGGCACCCCGTGGGGATCCCATACCAGGTAACCCTCCTGGACATGCCCTTCTTTTCGTATGCCAGCAGGCCGCCGTGTTCGGGAAAGGGACCGGTCCCGCGGTCAACGGCTGCGCGCCTCATTTCGAGGAACATCGCGGCGGGCTTTACTCCGAGCGGGCAGACGGCTTCA
>CAZKYN010000011.1:0-25466 GCA_964556675.1 uncultured Syntrophaceae bacterium | reverse complement strand
ACCCGCTCTCGGTGGCCTGCGCGAGGGAGCTGAGGCGGCGCCTCGGTGAGGCCGGCGGCAGCCACCTCAAGCCCGAAAAGCTTAAAAGACTGAGCGCCGACAACTCCGGGGAAAATACCCGGGGCGCCTCCGATATTCTGCCCGGCGATGCGCCCCTGCTTGTTGGCGATATCCCCCAGGGGGCCGTAAGTCCACCTGCGGCTCACCCGATTGAATACTTCACAGCAGTCCCCTACGGCGTATACGTTTTCGCTGGAAGTCCTCTGGCTGAAATTGACCTGAATGGCGCCGCTCTCCCCCATCTTCAATCCGATGGATTCCGCCAGCTTGATATTGCGCTTTATGCCTATTGCCATCAGGACGATGTCGGCGTCAAGATCGCCCCTGCCGGTTTTGACCCTGAGCCGGCATTTGGAGCCGGTCTCTATGGCAAGGGGCCTGGTCTCCGGAAGGAACTCGACGCCGTTGTTGCGAAGCTCTTCCTGGATATAGAGGCTGAGTTCTCCGCTCCAGCGGGCGACAGGGGCCGGCAGGATATCCATTACCTTGACGTCCATCTGCAGATTGCGGAAGGCCTCAGCCATTTCCATAGCTATGAAGCCGCCACCGATAATTATTGCCTTCCGGCACCTGGCGTCGTCGAGATAATCCTTCACTTTGAGCCCGTCCGCGAGGTGCCGAAGGGGGAAAACGCCCTCGATGTCTTCTCCCGGAATGCCGAGCCTGACCGGCTCCGCGCCTGTTGCCAGCGCCAGTATGTCATAGGGCAGGTCCTTGCCCGTCGACAGACTCACGGCCCCTTTATCCGGGTCTATGCTTTCCACCGAAGTCCGGAGCATCACTTCAATCCCGGTTCTTCTGAATTCCTCGGGGGTGCGGATTATCAGCTTCTGCTTGTCCTTGATTACATCGCCGATGTAATAGGGCATTGGTCAGGAGGCATACGAGACAAATTCACCGCGCTCTATAATAGTTACGTTGAGGCTCGGGTCCCTTCTCTTCGCCTCGGCGGCAGTTGAGGGTCCGCCGGCGCCGCCGCCCACAATTATAAGACTCCTGCCCATCGCATCCTCCGTATATGTCCACGATTGGCTTCCGGCAATAACTTACCAAAAAGGCCATTTCCGCGAAAGAGGGAATCCGGGTAAATAAATAAAAACCCCCGCATTCGCGGGGGTTTCGGGACCATACAGAAATGTCTTGAGAAAAGAGGCCGGCTGCTTTTCAGTTATTTGGATGCCGGCTCAGCCGCCTTTGCCGGTTTCAATAATTTGGCCAGCGGTTTATAAGTCTTGTAACCTCCACAGAGGTTCTTGACTCTGGTGAACCCGTGTTGTTTCAGCATGCGTTCGGCAATATACCCTCTCAGGCCGACCTGGCAAAAAATCATTATGGGCTTGTCTTTCGGAATTTCCGCGAGTTTTTCCCGCAAGTCGTTGAGGGGGATAAGCACGGACCCGGGGATGGTCCCGAATTTATTAACTTCCGGTTCCATCCTGACATCGAGGAGCATGGGCTCTTCGGCCAGGACCTCGGCCCAGTTATCCCAATAGCAGGGCGCATAGTCGCCCTTGAGGATATTGGCAGCGACATAGCCTGCCATGTTGACCGGGTCTTTGGCGGACGAGAACGGCGGCGCATACGCCAGTTCAAGCTCCTGGAGGTCGTAGACTGTCATGCCGGCCCGGATAGCGGTGGCCAGGACGTCGATTCTTTTATCGACTCCCTGCTTTCCGACGATCTGCGCGCCCAGGACTTTGCCGTCGTCCTTTGAGAAAACGAGCTTCAAAGACATCTCGGAAAAGCCGGGATAATACCGGGCATGGTCGTCGGGATGGGTATGGCATACGCCGTAATTCAACCCCAGCCTTTTAGCGGTCTTTTCATTCACTCCCGTTGTCGCCGCCACCAGGCCCATTGTCCCCACTATCGCCGTGCCCTGCGTCCCTTTGTACTTCGCGGGTCGACCGGCGATGTTGTCCGCCGCTATCCTCCCCTGCTTGTTGGCGGGGGATGCAAGGGGGATCAGGACATCCTGGCCGGTAACAAAATGCTTTACCTGGATGGCATCGCCGACGGCATAAATATTGGGGTCCGAAGTCCTCAGGCATTCATCCACCTGAATTCCGCCGGTCTTCCCGATCGCAAGCCCCGCATCTTTTGCGAGGTTCGACTCAGGCGTCACGCCGATTCCGAGCACCACCATATCGACTTCCAGTTCGTCGCCGCTTGCGAGCTTTGCCTTGCGTACCTGTGTGTCTCCTTCCAGCGCGGCCACGCTCTGTTTCAGCAGAAGATTGATCCCGTTCTTCCTCAGGTGATCATGCACTATGGACGCCATTTCGAAATCGAGCGGCGCCATGATCTGGTCCATCAATTCGACAATCGTGACCTCGACGCCTTTTTCCTTCATGTTCTCGGCTATCTCAAGGCCGATGAAACCGCCGCCGATAATAAGAGCCCGCTTCGGGCTGGAGGTTTCGATATATTGTTTGAGGTTGTCCGTGTCCACCAGGTTGCGCACGCTGAATACGTTGGGAAGATCGATCCCGGGGATATCCGGGACGATCGGCTTGGCCCCGGGCGAAAGGACCAGGTAGTCATAGCTTTCCTTGTACACTTCCGAAGTCTTCAGGTTTTTCACCTCGACTTCTTTTTTCTGCGGATCTATGCGGGTGACCTCGCATAACGTCCTGACCTTTATGTTGAAGCGCTTGAAAAGGGAAACAGGTGTCTGGACGAGCAGTTTCTTGCGGGCGTCGATCACGCCGCCGACATAATACGGCAATCCGCAATTGGCGAATGAAACATCAGCTCCCCTCTCAAACAGAACTATTTCAAACTCTTCACTCAGGCGCCGAAGCCTTGCCGCCGCGCTGGCCCCGCCCGCAACACCACCGATTATGACCACCTTTTTTCCCATCGTTTTCCTCCTCGTTAATACATAAAGAGCTCGATGAGCTCTTTTCAATCCGATTAGATTGTCATTCTAAGGAGCTAAGCGGCGAAGAATCCATCTTTTTCAAAATAGATTCTTCGCTTCTCTCAGAATGACAAATCAAAAATAATTTAATCTTTCAAATTCTCGACATTGGAGCCGAAAGGCTTCGACGCAAGCTCGTCGCGTTCCGACATGATTGCTTCCGCCGCGATCCCGGCCGCATCGGTGATGATCTCGCGGCAGAACAGCGCGTGCTCCTTGCACAGCCATGCAGACTGCCACGCCGTGGTCAACTCCCGGCACAGCGTCTTATTGTACTTTTCCTTGAATTTGTTCGGGATCTGGTTAAACAGGCGGTAGAGCCCCGGTTTACCGTAAAGCTGCGCTTTCGACTTCATAGCCGATTCTTTCGGGTCGGCCCCCTCGGGGAGCGCGCTCCTGCCGTGGACGGCGCTCACCGCCAGCACGGCCCCGACAACTGCCCCGCAGGTGTCGCCGTAAAGCCCAATGCCGCCGCCGAATCCCGTTGCCACTTTTTTTACTTCGGGCGGGAGCCCGGTCTCAACAAGGCTCAGAACGGCTTCCGTGACACACTCGGCGCAATTGTAGCCGAGGCTGAAATTCTTCCTCGCTCTTTGCCTGATCGCTTCGATCTTTTCCTGTTTTGTCACTTTAAAGGCCCTCCCTTTTTTAGTGTTGTTGTTCGCCTCAACTTTTACTCTGGGGATATAACCCCTGAAAAAATCTGCCTGAATCCCCCTTTAAAAAAGGGGGACTTTCTTGTATACATCCACTTTGAACCAATTTCAACGGCTCAGAACGGTTTGTCCTCCGGCAGGGTCTCGCCTATTGCGAGCCTGCATATGTCGCTGATCATGTAATTGGCCATGCCCGCTTCGCGGGTCTTCTTCCCCAGGGTCCGGAAGCACATGGGGCACAGATAGACCATCGCTTCCGCCCCGTGCTCTTTCGCGTCCTGGATGTTCTTCTCACGGAACGGCGCAAAGTTCTTCCCGCGCGGGAAGAGCTTCAGGTTCGGCCCGGCAAGTTCCACGCCACAGCACAGGGCGTCTTCGCCCTCGTATTGCCGTTTGACCCTGGTCACGCCGATCAGGTCGAAAATCTCATTTACAATCGGGTCTTTTTCCGGCGTGTACCGGGAAGCGCAGGGGCGCTGGTATGCAACTTTCATTCCGAGCTTCCTGATGCTGCCCTGGTTGGCCTTGAGGTAATCCCGCAGGTGCTCGAATACAGATAATGGTTTAAACGGCAGTTTGACCCCGTATTCGGGGGCAACGCCCTTGAGCACCGCGTAGCAGTCATCGTGGACAAATACGATCTCTTCCGCGCCGGATGTTGCCAGGTTGTCGACCATCGTCTGCAGGCGATCCCTCATGATGGACTCGTCTCCCATGTGGGCGAACAGCACATTGCAGAAGAAATGGCGTCCCTTGAGCAGCGGCAGACCCTCGAAGAGCTTGCCGTGGATGGCCCAGGGCATGCTTCCTTCCATGACGCACAGCGACATGGCCCTTTTGGCTTTCGCCACGGGTTTGGGTACGCCCTCGGACTTGAACCTTTCGGCCATCTGGGCGCGCAGCGCCGGGTCGGTGAAGTCGCCCGCCTCTTCCAGTTTTTTCAGGATGAGGTCGAAAGGCCTCGCCCCTTTCGGGCAGTACTCACTGCACGCAATACAGGTGACGCAATCATAAAGCCAGGGGGATTTCTCTCCCTCGACCAATTTCTTGAAAGCTGCAGAGCCGCTCTCCTTGTCGAACTCCAGGTACTTGCACTTCGCAAGACATTCGCCGCAGAAATCACATTTATCCTGATGAAACATTGAAACGCTCCCTTAACTATTTATTCAGAAAAAAGCCCCCATACGGGTCCCGTATGAGGGCTCATTCAGTTCAAACTTTATTCATCCTCTTTCATCCCCATTAGCTTCCTGGCCATTTTTTTCTTGGCTTCGAAGTCCGTGAGGACTGTGAACATAAACCTTTGCGTCTGGGGCGCGCCGGCTCCGTGCCAGGTGCCCGGACCGTGCAGGCCTGCCGTCCAGTGCTGCAGGAATTTGGCTACCTTCACGCGCTTTTCGGCAGGGGCTGCCGCCGCGAACGCTTTATTCAGCATCGGACCGACCTCGGGGTCTTTAAGGTCCTTAAGTCTCGGCATAGTCACAACCAGACCGCCCCCGATATCTCCGGCGTTCTTCATGATCTCCCAGAACCCGTGGGCAATGTTCAGCTTGGCCGCATTTCCAAACAGGTCGTCCGGCAGGTACACTCCCGAACCCTTCGGTTCCTCCCTGCCTCTCATTGCGGCCGCGATGGCGCACGCATGGGATGTCTCGCTGAAGCGCACCATATCGATGATCTTTTCCTGGATATGGGGGACCTTCTCCACGCCGATGTACTCGGCCGCCATCATCGTGCCGCCGATGATCAGGTCTGCGAACCCGACCTTGCAGGCGCCGCCGCAGTTCATCCGGTGAGCCTTGGCGAATCTCGTGACTATCTTGCCGCTGTACTTGGCCTCGCCGCAGTGGAACACGCGGTCCCAGGGGATAAAGACATTGTCGAAATACATTGTCGAGGTTTCCCTCTGGCCATATATGGGGTTGCCCAGTTCTTCCTCGGGATACATCTCGCGCTCTGCGGAGTACGCATTGTACTGGCAGACGTACGTGAGGCCCGGGGCGCTGTTGGGGACTGCAAACGCCAGGGCGAAAGCGTCTTCGACCCCTTCTTTCAGACCGCCGCCCGGAAGCACGAGTGTTTCATGAGAGCCGATGGCGCCGGACTGGCTGACTTTGATGCCCCTGACAACGATGCCGTCGTCGCGCTTCTCGACAAGGCGCAGGAAGGTGTCGGGCTCGTCCTGCTGACCGGGGCGCTTTTTGCGGTCGCCCTTGGCGTCTGTGATAGCGCCGGATACCGCCAGGTCGTTGGCCTGCGCATAGGCCAGCCACTTGTTGAACCTTTCATTGTACTTGGTGCCGAGGGCCTTGTCCATTTCCCAGGTGGATGAGGCAAGGCTGTTGAGGGCGTCGCACCCGACGCAGCGATAGTTGCAGGTGCCGACAGTCTGGCTTGTCAGCAGCGCCATCTCCTGCCGCATGTCGAGGTCGTGGATGTTGCGGGCGACATTGAGGTTCCTGTTAATGGGCTCGCCGGTCAGATGTGATTTTGCTACCATCACTTCCTGATGTTTGGGGTCCTCGGCCAGCGCGTAAATCATCGAGTTGGCCATTACCATCGACCGCGTTACCGGATGCTCCAGCAGGTTCTTCACCCACTTCCCGCCTATGTAAACGCGGGGGACCATCTTTTCGATGCTTTCCAGGTATTGTTTCTGTGTCTTTAAAGCCATGCCCTAACCTCCTTTTTTAGTTGTTCCAGCGGGACTGCAAAAGGTCGTCCCGGCCTTTGCCGCCCAGCCTGTTTTTGTTACTCGCTCCCCTTTATGCTGATTGAATATTGCGATTTGCCCTTTTCGACCGGAAACGCGCTCGAATTGCCCATTGCAATATCCATTATACCCATGAGTTCCTCACCGGAGCGTTTGCCTTGGATAACCAGGCTCAAGGCCGTTTTGTCCCGTCCAGCCTCCATGACTATTCCTGCCTCGTAGCAAAAGCCCGGCAATTCCTTTTTTTCCATGCAGTTGTAAACAAGCCCGGCGAAGGTGCCCTTGTAGCCCTTGTATTTGCGGCTTAGTTTGCCTGCTTTGACGGTGATTATTTCGTCGGTGTCGAACTTTGCCAAGCTTAAACCTCCATGGTCTGGAAATTTGAAAACAACTGCATACAGGAGAAAACACAACCAGGTTTCATGTAATTCTTTCGAAGGGAACTGGTACAGCACGGGTCTTCGGTACGAAATAGGAACATCTATCAGGAAAATTAACAATACTTAAAATTTTCCGGCAGAATACTAGGTATTCCCCCGTATACCGGCCGACTTCGCAAGGAACTATAGCATAATGAGGGTTATAAAGATATTTCGATGTGAAAAAGAGGGCTTAGCAGGATGAAACACGGTTGAAGCGCTGCAGCAAGAGGCCAGGCATGAGAGGACCACTGAGGGTACGCGAGCATGCGGCATCAGAAGCGCAATCCCGGAGATGAACTTTGAAATGGTCAAATAACCTCCTTTAAAGCTGCAATCGCCACCTCTATCTGGCCTGAATCCGGCTCGCGGGTGGTGATCTTCTGCAGCATAAGGCCGGGGAAAACAAAAAATCTCATGAATCCTGTCCTGTATTTTCCGGAGAGCTTTATTATTTCATAAGCAACTCCTGAAATCAGGGGGAGCAGGGAAAGCTTATAGGCAACCCGGTGCAGGAAGTCGGGCCTTCCCAGGAACGTGAATACTGCAATGCTGATCAAGAGCACGATGAGGATGAAACTTGTCCCGCACCGCGGGTGCAGGGTGGTCCGGGTCTTTATGCTTTCGATGTCGAGCGGCAGGCCCGCCTCATAGGCATGGATAGTCTTGTGCTCCGCCCCGTGGTACTCGTAAACCCGGCGCATGTCTTTCATCAGGAGGGTAAAGAGCAGGAATCCCACGAATATTGTGATCCTGATCAGCCCTTCCACAACGTTGAGCAGAAATGTATTGGAAATAAAGGCCTTGAGCTGGACAAAGGCAAATGCCGGCAAAACGACAAAGAGCAGGATCGCGAACCCGATCCCCATGGCAGCCGACGTGAACATCTCCCATTTGTTGAGTTTCGTATCCTTATCCGCTCCCAACGCTATATCTGCGGAATGGAGCATTATCTTCATCCCGAAATACAGCATTTCGAGCAGGTTGATAAAGCCCCGGATAATTATAATGTTAAGGGCTTTGTAGCGCTTGACCAGTGATTTGTACGGCTTTCTTTCAACGATGATCTCCCCCTGGGGGCTGCGGATCGCCGTGGCGATCAGCCCCTCACTGCGCATCATGATCCCTTCGATGATCGCCTGCCCGCCGATGGCGAGGTCTTTCTTTTCACTCATTTTTCCGTGGCCTTCCGAATTAATTTTGAGCTGCCTTTGTAATCTCTTTATCTTCCATTGTCTCTGAAATTTCTTCCGGCTCGTCCCCCTTCTCGTTGAAGGCCAGATCGACCATCGACTGAGGGAGAGGGGCCGTCATGAGGCTCACAGCGGGAACAACCAGCAACGGCAGGAACATTGTAATGGCGCCCGCGAGCGGTATGCCCTCCTTGCCCCAGAGCATGAACAAAGTGAATGCGCAGGTTATCCCCGCAATTATGCCGGCCAGGGCGCCCGCTTTTGTGGTCCTCTTCCAGAAGAGGCCGTAAAGGTAAGGGGCCATGAAAACGCCCGCGAGTGCCCCCCAGGACATGACCATCAAATTCACGATTACGTCCACCTTGAAAAGCGCAATCAGGAGCGAGAGCGCCACGAACACCGCGCACAGCACGCGAAGCAGAAGCATGGTCCGCTTCTGGTCCTTGTTCCGGTCGACAAAAGCGCCGTAAAAATCAATCGCGATGGCTGAACTGGAGACCAGCACCAGAGACGAGAGGCTCGACATGGATGCGGAGAAGATCAGCAGCAGGAACAGCAGCACGAAGCCGTACGGGAACACCTGGGTGATGAACACGGGCATAAGCTGGTCCAGGTTGGGGGCGCCCCCCGCCATGATCTGCCCGGGCAGGCCGTTTAGGTAGAAAAGATGCGTCAGCGCCCCACTGTAGTAGGCCCCGAAAGTCATGAAAAGGGCGAAAACCCCGGCCACCAGCATGGCCCGCTGCACGTCCGCTTTGCTCCGGATGGAATAGAATTTCTGGACCATTTGCGGCAGGGCCATGGGCCCGAAACTCGTGATCAGGACCAGCGACAGCAGGATAATCGATCCGGGGACCAGTATCTGAAAACCGGCCGGCCCGAGCGCCGTGATCTTGGCGAGGCCGGGGGCCATCACCTCGGGGTTGCCGGCCAGGGCGGCAGCCGTTTCAAGGAAGCCGCCTTTCCAGCTTGCCAGGATATAAACCATGACCATAACGGCGGCAAACTCGACGATGCCCCTGATGAAATCGCTGATCGCGACAGCCAGGTAGCCGCCCATTACCAGATATACGCCCGTTATGGCGGCAAGCAGGAACAGCGCCTCATTGTACTGTAGTCCCAGGGCCATTTGAAAAAGATAGCTCAGGCCCATATACACCGAAGCCGAATAGGGCACGAGAAAAATGAAGATCACCAGGGCGCCGATGACCTGCATAGTCTTGCTGCCGTATCTTGCCCTGAGGAATTCCGGCATGGTGATGGCATTGAGCCTCACTGTCATATCCCGCGTCCTGCCGGCCAGGAGCTTCCAGGCTATGACGCTCCCGATCAGAGTATTTCCCGCCACAATCCACATCGTGTGGATGCCGAAACCCCACCCCAGCTTGCCCGCATAACCGATGAACAGCACTGCTGAAAAGTAAGTCGTCCCGTAAGCGAAGGCGCTCATCCAGGGACCCAGGTTTCGTCCGCCGAGGAAGAAATCCCCGACCGACTTGGTCCGGCGCATGGACCAGTAGCCCACTCCTATCATGATGAGGAGATAAATTATTATTATAGAGATCTGGAGGAATCTTGACTCCATTCTTGTACAGCCTTTCCGTTCAATAAAGTTGGAAGGGAATTGCAGATTTCGGCATTTTTGTCAAAAGAATAATGGGAGGCGGGAGAACGAAGCACAGCCGTTCCGCCGTCGCCGCCGAATCCGGACAAGGTTAGGCTGTTTACAGCCTGTCAATTCAAGAGTGCTTCCCCATATGCCTCTTCTTCAGGGCAGCTATCCACTTATCCTTGTACAGATATGCCGCGAGGGCGACCACCGCCGTAATCCCGAAGGCTATGAAGAGGGCGGTTTTTTCATGGTTCCGGGCAAAGCTCCCGCAGACTGAGAGCATGACTGTACCGAAAAGCCTGCCGACTGTGGAGATAAGCAGGAACATCCCGATCCGCATATGACTCAAGCCCATCACGTAACATAAGGCGTCCTTCGGGAATCCCGGGATAAGAAAAAGGACGAAAGTGATAATCGCCCCCTTATGCTCGAGCAGGTAATCATATTTCTTGACCAGTTCCGGGTTAATTGTCTTCTCGACGAAGGGCAGGCCGAAGGCCCTTGCCATGGAAAAGGCCAGCCAGGATCCAAGCGTGAGCCCGAGAGTTGAATATAACGTGCCCAGCAAGGGACCGTAAATGAACCCGCCCAGGAGGCCTGTCGCTTCACCCGGGATAGGGGCGAAGACCACTTGCAGCACCTGGAGCCCGATAAAGACAATGATGTCAAACGGCGAGTAGGATTTTATCAGGCTTACAGCCTTTTCTCTATTGATGAAATAAGCGTAGAAGTCGAAATGGATAAAGATATAGGTGCCAATCGAGATGAAAAGGATGAGAATGGCGAGTTTTAATATGGATTGCTTATCGCTAATCAAGAAAGGCCATCGCGGTTCCGGAACTCTTCAGCAGAAGGAATTACTTCTTTTCAATCTTTTCGGTCTTCTGCTCATCCGGTTCATTCATGGATTTCTTGAAGCCCTTTATTGCTTCCCCCAGGGATTTTCCGAGACTGGGGAGCTTGCCGGGCCCGAAGATGATAAGGACTATAACAAGCACTACAATCCAATGTATGGGGGAAAACGTTCCTGAGAACATGGTATTTACCTCCTTAAGAATTCGAGAATTCTATATCATTCGGGCTGTTGAGTCAATTAATTCCAATCCGCCGAATATTTGCGTTGCCCGATCCAGGCAATATTGCTAAAAGGGTTAAAATTTTCAGGTTCTCCTTATGAACAGGGTAGATTCTCTCAAGGACATCAAGTACAGCGCGCTATTCCTTCAGGGTCAGCTTGTGGGGACTGACCCCGAAAAGGTGAAGGCGGCTTTCGACAGCTTTCAGATTCTGGTTGACCGGTTTTACCGGGAAAACAGGGACCTTGTTTCTGAAAGGCAATACCGGGCATCCCGTGATAATTTCGACTTCTTCATAATCGTTCTGGAAACAACCCTGAACCGCTGCATTGCACAAGACGAAAACTCACCAGGAAGAGACGGTAAGGATTAGAATCGGGGTGACGCAAATGGACCGGAAGATCTGGCTCAAGTATTACGGAACTATCCCGCATTCAATAGATTACCCGAAGATATCCCTTTATAATGCCCTGATGAGGACCGTAGACCGCTGCCCCGATTCAACGGCCTACGACTTTTTCGGGTACACCTCCACTTACCGGCAGCTGGCAGCCGATATCGACAGGTGTGCTGCCGCGCTCGCCGCCCTGGGCCTGAAAAAAGGCGACCGCATTACCATCGCCATGCCGACGGCTCCGCAGGGGGTCATCTGTTTCTATGCCGCCAACAAGCTGGGGGCCGTTTCCAGCATGATCCACCCGCTTTCGACGGAAAGCGAGATCAAGTTCTATCTGAAAACCGCCCGGAGCAGGTTTGCGCTCACCCTGGATGCTTTTTACGGCAAGTTCCGCAACATAAAGGAATCCGCCGGTCTCGAGACCCTGGTCCTGTGCAGGATACCTGATTATCTCACCGGTCTGAAAAAGATCGGGTTCAACCTGACCAAAGGCCGCAAAATCCCGAAAGTCCCCCCAGACCCGATTGTGCACTGGTGGGGAGATTTAATGAAGAACAATAATCCCCAGGCCCCCGGCGCGGAGATGAGGGCGGACGACCTTGCCGTAATAATGTTCAGCGGAGGGACGACCGGCAAGCCAAAAGGCATAATGCTCTCCAATATGAATTTTATCAGCGAGGGGATGCAGGTAGCCGAGTGGGGCAGCATTGGCAGCGGGGATGCCATCCTGGCGATCCTCCCCATTTTCCACGGTTTCGGCCTCGGCGTCTGCATCAATGCCTGTTTCATGGGCGGGGCAAAAAGTATTCTCGTTCCGCAATTCACGCCGGAAACGGTCGCCAGGATCATCAAATCGAAGCGGCCGTCCTATGTCGTCGGGGTCCCGACGCTTTTCGACTCGCTCTCCCGCAGCCCGGTATTCAGGAAAGCAGATTTGAGCTGCCTGCGCGCAACATTTGCAGGCGCGGACTCCCTGCCGAAAACCGTCAAGGAGAGGTTCGAGTCGGTTGTGAAAAACTGCGGGGGCAATGTTCAACTGCTGGAAGGCTATGGCCTCACCGAGGCGGTGACTGCGATCATGGCCATGCCGCCCACGGAATACCGCGAGGGCAGCATCGGCATACCCTTCCCCGATATGCTTGCCAAAATAGTCAGGACTGATACGATCGAGAGCGCGCCGCCGGGGGAGGAAGGCGAGCTTTGCATCCACGGCCCGGCGGTAATGCTGGGCTACCTGGACCAGCCGGAGGAAACCGCCCGGGTGTTGAAGGTGCACGGCGACGGCCTGACCTGGCTTCATACGGGGGACATCGCGGTCCGGGACGCGGACGGCTTTTTCTATTTCAAGCTGAGGCAGAAGCGCATGATCAAATCCTCCGGGATGAACGTCTATCCCATCCAGGTCGAAGAGGTCCTGTACCGCCATCCCGAAGTCAGCGAGGCTTGCGTGATCGGCGTGCCGGACGAATCGCAGGTGCAGCGAGTCAAGGCATTCGTGGTGCTGAAGGATCCTGACCGGGCCTGCCCCGAGCTTGAACAGCAGATTATTGCGTATTGCCGCGAGTACCTGATCCGCTGGAGCTGCCCGCGGGAGGTGGAGTTCCGTGCAACACTCCCGAAGACGCTCGTGGGAAAGATCGCCTTCAATACGCTGGAAAAAGAGGAGATCGAAAAGCTCCAGGCACAGGGTAAGTATACGGGACAATGAGACTGCATAGTTATATCATCCCCTTTTCTAAAGGGGAGAGATAAGGAGTGATTACCAAATGCCTGATGTGAGCCTTTTCCGCGCCGCCTCCGAAGACCCTCTTGCATATGCGCGGGAGCTGAAGAAAAACACCGGCAGGAGAATCGTCGGTTACTTGTGTTCATATATTCCGGAAGAAATCATCTTCGCGGCCGGCGCCTCCCCGTTGAGGCTTTTCGGCGCGTCCGGCCCCATCACGCTGGCCGATGCGCATCTGCAGAGCTATTGCTGCTCTCTCGTAAGAGGCGCGCTGGACAACGCCCTGGCGGGCAGGCTTGATTTCCTCGACGGCGCGGTATTCCCCCACACATGCGATTCCATCCAGCGCCTTTCAGACATATGGCGCCTTGACGTAAAGAATTGTTTTCACATAGACACAGTGCTCCCCGTCAAGCTCGACACGGAAAGCTCGCGCCTGTACATGGCCCGGGTCATCGCAAATTTCCGGCGTGATCTTCAGGAAAAGCTAAAGACGGAAATAGCGGATGAAAAAATCCGGGAGGCTATTGTCCTTTTCAACAAGATAAGGCGGTGCCTCAAAAAAATTTATAAACTTCGCGCGCAAAGGCCCCTGGCGCTTGGCGGCTCCGAAATACATGCCGTGGTCAAATCAGCCATGGTCATGGAGAGAAATGATTTCCTCGCCGCGCTCAATGATCTCATCGCGCAGATTGAGCCGGCCGCTTCGGACGGATTCAAAGGCAAGCGCCTGATTCTGACCGGCGGCGTCTGCATCCAACCGGACATCTACAAAATGGTAGAAGATGCGGGGGCCGCGGTGGTCGGGGATGACCTCTGCACCGGGAGCCGCTATTTTGAAAGCATTGCGGGTGAAACAGGGGACCCGGAAGCGGCAATTGCCGCCAGGCTGCAGGAGCGGTCCATTTGCCCGGCCAAGCACTTCGGGGTCCGCGAACGGGGACGGCGGCTCGTTGAGACCGCGGCGGAACTGCAGGCGGACGGGGTTGTATTCCTCCTCCTCAAGTTCTGCGACCCGCACGCTTTCGATTACCCCTACATAAAGGACATGCTCGACAAGGCCGGCATCCCCGGCCTGCTGATTGATATTGATGACCAGCCTGCCTCCGAAAGCCTGCGGACAAGGCTGGAGACCTTCATCGAGATGATTTGATATGAGAAAAAACATTAACGGCAATTTCAGGCGCGACAGCCTGGGAAAACAGACTCTGGCCTACGGCCTTGCGAACTTCAAGAAAATCGTCCTGTCCCTGAAGAAGCGCAAGAAAATGAAAGACATTATGACCGTCTACTATCTTGAGGCCAAGTCGGCCCGCATCAGCGGCAGAAAAGTTGCCTGGATCACGAGCGGCGGCCCCGTCGAGCCCCTTATTGCCATGGACGTGATTCCAATCTACCCCGAGAACCACGGGGCCATGATCGGCGCATCCAAAATGGGTACGGGGCTGTGCGAGATTTCCGAAACTATGGGCTACTCGAGCGACCTGTGCTCGTACGCCCGCGCGGATATCGCCTGCGCGACGGTCAACGGCGGCCCTATCGGAGGATTGCCCAGGCCCGACATGCTCGTGTGCTGCAATAATATCTGCGGCACGGTGCTGAAATGGTACGAGGTCCAGGCCCGGTATTTCAATGTGCCGCTCTTCATACTTGACACGCCCTTCTGCCATACCGGGTTCTCCCCGGAAACAAGGGATTATGTCCGCCGCCAGCTCGACGAGTATATTGAATTTATCGAAAAGGCCTGCTCAAGGCGGTTCGATTATGAGCGGCTCGCCGAGGTCGGCAGACTCTCACTTGAGGGACAAAGGCTGTGGCAGGCCGTCCTCGACACCACGGCCGGCAGGCCGGCGCCCATGAGCGCCTTCGACGCGTTCTACCACCTTGCCCTGATTGTCACTTTGCGGGGCACCGGCGTGGCAATCGAATATTACAGACAGCTCCTGGCGAAAATGGAAGACAGGGTGAAGAGGGGAATCGGCGCTGTCCAGGGCGAGAAATACCGCCTGCTCTGGGACAACATCCCCATCTGGCCCCGCACGCGCTGGCTCTTCAACAAATTTGCGTCCCACAACGCCTGCCTGGTCGCCGATACGTACACTTCAGCCTGGTGCGGCGCCATGCAGTACATCGATGAAGCCAATTTCCTGGAATCCATGGCCGAGGCATACACCCGAATCTATCTTAACATCGGCGTGGACGAGATGGCCCGCAAGGTGATCGGTATGGTCGATAAATACCAGGCCGACGGAATCGTCATGCACTCGAACCGGAGCTGCAAACCTTATTCCTTCGGACAATACGAGATTGCCGGGATTGTGGAAAAGGAAAGGGGCATCCCCTCTCTGATCATCGAGGCCGACATGGTGGACGAAAGGATGTTTTCGGAAAGTCAGGTAGACACCCGCATCGACGCATTCATGGAAATAGTGAAGGCCGGGAAGTCACGATGATCACCGCGGGCGTCGATATCGGTTCCATAACCACGAAGGCAGCCGTCCTCGCGGACCGAAAGCTGCTCGGGACAAAGGTGGGCTTCACCGGCTATAATTCGGGGCTTGCGGGACGCAGCATATTGGAAGAGCTGCTCAAGGATCTCGGCCTGGAACCCTCCCGCATCGACCGGACCGTCTCGACCGGCTACGGCCGAAACAGTGTGAAGTTCGCCGACAAGAGCCTTACCGAGATCATCTGCCACGCAGCGGGCTCGCGTTTCTTCAACCCTCGCGCCATGTCAGTCATCGACATAGGCGGCCAGGACAGCAAAGCAATCCTGATGGACGCAGAGGGCAGGGTCAGGAACTTCGCCATGAACGACAAGTGTGCGGCCGGGACCGGCCGTTTCCTCGAAGTAATGGCGAGGGCTCTGGACGCGGACCTCGACCGCTTCGGCGACCTCTCTGCTCAATCTCAAAAGCCTTCGAAAATAAGCAGCCTCTGCACCGTCTTCGCCGAGTCGGAAGTGATCTCACTCATTTCAAAGGGAGAAAAGCGCGAGGATATCATCGCCGGGATCCACGAATCCATAGCATCGCGGGTCTGGGCGATGGCCGGCCGCATCGGCGTCGCACGGCCGATCGCCATGACGGGTGGAGTAGCAAAAAATGCCGGTGTTGTGAAAGCGCTGGAAGCGAAGGCCGGCTGTCCCCTGGAGATATCTCCCTACCCGCAGGAAAACGGCGCAATCGGAGCGGCGGTGCTGGCCGCGGATTTATAAATTGAACAGACCTGCCCGCAAAAGAGTTCCCCAAAGGCCTTCCCCGTCAAAAGAGGACGGTGGCGGCAGTCGCACAAAAATCTTTTTCGTGGTGCGTGCGTTAAGCAACGGAGTTCGCAGCGCAACTTAGCAGACGGGCGTTTTTGATCAGCCCTGGTTCTGCATTTCTTTTTTCTGCATTCTATCCAGGTATTTGTCCAGTTCCTCTATACTCTCGAACACCTGCAGGCTGGGCAGGGCATTAATAATCTCAAAGACTTTTTTTATCTGAGGCTGCAGGTTAGTCAAATAGAATTGGCCGCCTTTGACTTTCATTTCCTTCTGGACCTTGAAAACGACCCTCACCCCGGCGCTGCTCATGTAATCGGTTTGCTTCATGTCGAATACGATGCTTTTCGGAGATCCCTTGAGAATGTAATTCACTCTCTGTTCCAGCATTTCGCTGGTAACACTGTCAATCGATCCGATCGGTTTGAAAACAAAATTTCCAGGGGTATTCTCGATCATGTTGATTTTGAGCTCCATATCGCCTCCTTTTTGCTGCCGGGATCACTGATCATGAAAACCGTTCATGGCAGGTGGTATATTGTGAAATACCGGTCCGTGTCAATTCATTAAATTCTGGTTTTATATACCGGCGCGGGTTTCGGAAAAAAGCAGACCTCCGTGTCAAAATATGCTACAAAATTCCGGCAGAGCGGCTGCCGTTTTGTAAACCCTCAAAGGTGCGGAACTTGCCAGATTCAGTGCTTATAAAAAGACCCGCCAGGCGCGACTGCATTCACGAGTGCCTCGAAATCCTGATCGAATTCGCCCGTTCGCACGGGTTCGCGGCTCCCGACGTCCACAAACTCCGCCTCGTCGCTGAGGAGGTCCTTGCCAATATTGTCGCCTATGCATATAGAGAAAAACCGGGAGACGTTGAAATGTTCTGCCGGATGGAAGCTGCCGGGCCGGATGGGACTGCATTGCTGATGGAATTCAGAGATTCCGGGATCCCCTTCAGATTCGAAGCGCCGGAACCCGACTTTGCGGCGAATATTGACGACAGACCGATCGGCGGATTGGGAATATACCTCGTACGGGCCCTGGCTCTAGATGTCAGTTACAGGCGGGAAAACGGACAAAATATCCTGTGTGTCACCATAGGGAAACGGGCGTCACGGCCCGAGGTCGCATTCCATGAAAATGCCGCAGGACAAACATAAACAGCGGCGGCTTGCTTTCCGGCTATCGCTGCTCATTGCGACGAGCGCGACTTTGATCTTTATAGCCGCTTTCGGCTACGACTATTACGTCTCGCGCAACCTGATCATGGACAGCATCCGGGAGGAAAGCAGGCAGGTTGCGACGCTTGCCATCAATAAAATCGAAACAGTGCTGGGACATGCCGAAAGGCCTGCCCTGGTTATTGCACGGAACCTCGACAATAACCGGCATGTCCCTACCGGCAGACTCCTGAACGTCCTGGCAAAAATGGTGGCCGGCACCCCCGAGATCTTCGGGTCAACCGTGGCATTCGAGCCTTACGGCCGCGGCCCGAAATATTATTTCGCTCCATACTACAGCAAGACAAAGGACGGGGTGAAGCTTTCCTATCTGGGGAGCAAAGATTATGACTATTTCCTGAAGGACTGGTACAAAGCGCCCCGGGCGGCGAACCGCCCCTTGTGGAGCGAGCCGTATTTCGACGAAGGCGGCGGGAACATAATCATGGCCACTTTCTCCGCGCCTTTTTACCAAACCGCGAATGGGGAAAGTGCTTTTGCCGGGGTGGTG
This sequence comes from uncultured Syntrophaceae bacterium, assembly GCA_964556675.1. Taxonomy (GTDB): domain Bacteria; phylum Desulfobacterota; class Syntrophia; order Syntrophales; family UBA4778; genus JBDKTK01. The sequence continues at coordinate 7,695 of CAZKYN010000011.1, read as the reverse complement.
ACGGCCGATGTTTCCCTGGAATGGCTGCAGGACATCATTTCCGGCCTGGCGATTCCCAAAGGGGGTTATGCGTTCCTGGTCTCGCAAAAAGGCGTCTTCGTAAGCCACTCCCGCCGGGAATGGATAATGCGGGAAAAAATATTCACAATAGCGCAAGCTGCAAGCGACCGGGAACTGATCAAAGCGGGGCAAGACATGGTCCAGGGGGGCAGCGGATTCATTCCCTTGAAGAAGAGTCCTTTTGCCGGCAGGGATGCCTGGATGTACTATGCGCCCCTGCCGTCAACAAACTGGTCCATGGGCGTGGTAATCCCGGAAGACGAGTTGTTCAGCGGTTTGTACAGTCTCAACAAGACAGTGGTCCTGATAGCCGCTGCCGGTGTTTTTCTTCTGGTGATAATAGTCGTCTACTTCTCAAATTCGATAACAATGCCCTTGCGCCGGCTTGCGGCAGCAACTGCGGAAATATCGCGCGGCAGTCTCGATACACCTCTGCCCGTGCCGGCTTCGCGCGACGAGGTGGGAGAACTCATATCCTCTTTTGACAATATGCGCTGTTCCCTCAAGGAATACATAGCCGACCTCAGGGAGACTACGGCCGCCAAGGAACGCATGGAAAGCGAACTGAAGATCGGCCGCGCCATCCAAATGAATTTCCTGCCGCATGCATTGCCCGACAGGAAGGAATTCACTCTCGTTGCAAAACTGGAACCTGCCCGGGAAGTGGGCGGGGACCTTTACAGTTTCTCCCTGGTCGATGAGAATACCCTTTCCTTCAGCATCGGCGACGTATCCGGTAAAGGAGTGCCTGCGGCGCTCTTTATGGCGGTCACCAGGACAGTGATGAATGCCGTAGTCGTGCCGGGCATCGACCCCGCGACAGTCCTCTCGAGGATCAATGTCGAACTTTGCCGCGACAATGAAGAGATGATGTTCTGCACGATGATTTGCGGCCTGCTCGATTTGAAAACTGGGGAATGCCGGTATTCAAACGCGGGCCACAACCCCCCGCTGGTCGTCAGGGCCGGGGCGGAGAAAGGGCATAAGGCCGAATGGCTTGATCTCCCGGACGGAATGCTCATGGGCATAGATGAAGCGACCCCTTACCGGACAGCGAACATTTCCCTGGACCCCGGGGATATGCTGCTGCTCTACACTGACGGCGTGACCGAGGCCATGGACAAAAGCGAGAGGCTCTACTCTCCCGAAAGACTGCTTGCCGCGGTGGAGAAATCCGGACCAACGGGTGCAGAAGGCCTGATTTGCGCAGTTTTGGAATCCGTGCGGGATTTCAGCGGCGATGCGCTGCAGTCGGACGATATCGCCATTCTTGCGGTGCAGTTCAGGGGCGATTAGAAGATTGTGCTTTACCAAACACGCGCAATTCTCTATATTCGGGGCATCTTACCCTTGGAGGTTGCCGTGAAGAGCTTGATAGTCATTTTAGCTTCCGCCTTTCTTATTTTCTTCGTTTCCCCGGCCTTTTGCGCGGCCCCGAACATGCAGGAGGGCCAATGGGAAATCACGACAAAAATGGAGATGAAGGGCATGCCCGCCCATATGTCTCGCCCGATCACTTACAAGCATTGCATGACTAAGAACGATGCCGTGCCCCAGCAGCGCGAAAAGAACAAGGATTGCACAATGAAAAAGCAAAGCGTCGTTGGGAACACCGTTTCCTGGGAGATGGTCTGCAAGGACAAGGACGGCTCGGTTATGGAAAGCACCGGCAAAATCACTTACAGGAACGACAGATTCGACGGAGTCATGAAGGCGACGATGACCGGCAAGAAATCCGGCAACATGGTGATCAATTACAAGATGAACGGCCGCCGCCTTGGCCCGTGCACGGGACAATAAATTTCAACATGGCATCCCGACAGGCCGTTTAAAAAATGCCGGGCTGCACAGGCGCAAATCGCTCAAAGGCCGAACAGAAAAGCGTATAGATTTTAATACATATCCGATATCAGGTTTGCGGCGCAGCGGGCAGACCCCATCCCCGCGAAGAGACTGTGTCGCAATCAGAAACTCAACTCATGTGCTATTCTGAGCGAAGCGAAGAATTTTTGGTTACCCCAGCTTAAAAAAGAGATCCTTCGGCCCTGCCTCAGAATGACATTGCGACACATTCTCGAAAGCGGGGATGAGCGTTTTTCAACAGTCTGTCATAACTCCTCGGGCGTGAACGCCACAACCTCGTCTATCTCAGCCTTGTCCGCAAAAAGCATAACCAGCCGGTCCACCCCCAGGGCGGCACCGGCGCTTTGCGGCATCCTCTCCAGGCACTCGATGAATTTCTGCGGAAATGGATAAACCGCCTTGCCCGCGGAGGCGCGCACGGCCATTTCTTTTTCGAACCGGGTCCGCTGCTCCGCTGCGTCTATAAGCTCCGAGAAGGCATTGACCAGTTCTATCCCCGAAATATAGAGCTCAAAGCGCTCCGCCAGTGCCGGATCGGACTCCTTGACCCTGGCAAGAGCGCCCAGTTCCACAGGGTAATCGTAAAGAAAGACAGGTCTGCCATTCCCGAGTTGAGGCTCTATCGAGAAGGCCATGAGCTCATTGAAACTGCCGGATTCCAGGGCTTCTTCCATCGAGGTCCCGGCGTATTGACGGAACGCTTCTGCAACCGTAAGGCGCGTCCAGGGCCCTTCCAGTTCGATTTCGCTCCCCCGGTAAATGAACCGTTCGTCCGCGAACAGCTGTCTGCATAGAGACCTGAAGAGCCTTTCGCAGTCCTCCATCAGGCATGTGTAGTCCGCCTCTGCGCGGTACCACTCCAGCATCGTGAATTCAGGCAGATGGCGCCCTCCCCTTTCCTTCTCCCGGAAACAGCGGCAAACCTGGAAGATGCGGGGATAGCCCTGGGCGAGCAGCCTTTTCATGCACAGCTCGGGAGAGGTCTGCAGGAACCAGTCGCGGGAGGCGACGGCGTCGATATGGGATTCGGGAGCGGGCGCCGGGATGCGGCAGGGCGTTTCAACTTCAAGATAATCCATCCCTGCAAAGAAACGCCGGATTGACTGGAGTATCCGGGAACGGAGCTGCAGGGCCGTTTTCTTTCCTCCCGGAAAATCTGCGGACATTCTTTTCTACTTGACGCGGGTCAGGTATTCGCCCGAGCGCGTGTCGACTTTGATTTTCTCGCCCTCCTCGACAAAAGGCGGCACCAGGATCTTGTAACCTGTTTCCAGTATTACCGGCTTGTAATTTCCGGAAACGCTGTCGCCCTTGGCCCAGGGCTCTGCTTGGACGACCAGGAGGTCCACAGAATTGGGCGGAGTGATGCCGATCGGCCTGTCTTCGAAGAAGAGGATGGACACCTCCATGTTTTCGATCAGGAAATTCTTGACGTCGCCGACCTGGTCTTCAGTCAGGAAGACCTGTTCATAGTTTTCGGTATCCATGAAATAATACTGGTCGCTCTCTTTGTACAAATATTGCATTTTACTTTCGCGCAGGTCGGCTGCCTCGAAGGTGTCCACCTCGCGAAAGGTGCGCTCGAACTGAGCGCCCGTGATCATGTTGCGCAATTTGCAGCGGTACAGGGATTGGCCTTTGCCCGGCTTGACAAAATTGAATTCCACGATCTGGTATGGCTCCCCGTCAAGCTTCAGCCGCAGACCCTTACGCAAGTCACTTGCAGTATACATTACGAATCTCCTGAGTTTGATTAAGCCGGCCGACAACTGCCGGCCGGAAAAGAAGCAGAGAATTAACAGAAAAGATGTATCACAAAACGCTAAATCTTCAAAGGACTTTGATGGTTACAATTTAAAAGGGCAGACCATATTTCCCTTGTACGGCGGGACTTTTTCGGGTACTCAAAACAGAAGATGCAATTGCGGGACCGGGACATGGATTACGTACTTAACTGCACGGCGGACTACCACATTTACGGGCTGGACACGCTCGGTTGGGAGCTGACCATGTGCAACTCGCTTGAGGAGCCGCAGAGCGCCTGTCGGATGCTTCTCTCTCACTCCGATACGTATGGAAATCTTTTGTATGATTTTCTGGCGCGGGAAATACCCATGGCGAAAGTTAAGGATTTGCTGGAGATCGGCGGCGGGTACGGCTTTCTGATGCGCGACTTCCTGGCGAGGGACAGCGCCCTGCGGGCCGTGATGCTCGACATTTCGCCATTCCTCCTCGAGAGGCAGCGCCGCTCCCTGGAATCTGCAGCCCGGGACGGGCGCCCCCGGTTCGTGCAGCAGGATTTCCTAAAGATCGATCCCCGTTTCCCGGCCTCTTTCGATCTGGCGATCCTGAACGAAAACCTTGGGGATTTCCCAACCCTGACGGGCATCGCCCGGGATTTCTTCTACTCTCCTTACAGCCGCTTTGACGGGAACCTCCTTGCAGCCAGGCTGAGCTTCCTCAAGTATAACCTGGAAATACCGGACCTCTACCCGTTTAACATGAACTTAGGGGCCATCCAGGCTCTTGAAAAGTTGTGTGCCTGCGGGGTAAAATATATTTTTTTAAGCGAGCACAGCTGCGAGGCGGCGCTCGGGCCGGGCGGGACTCCCCGGAAGATAAGGCTTAAAGGCCATGACGAATATACGATCAAATTCAGTTTCCTGGAAAAGGTGGCCGGTTATTACGGCTACGAAACAAAAAGGGGATTCATGGCGGATTTCCTGAACGTGAATACGGGCTTCGACCTCGATTTCTGCGGCGTCTCCAGTGAAGATTTGGAGGCGGCGCGCCATTTTCTGGAAGACATTTATCTTTACGAGTACCTGCTCCTTTCAAAAAAGGCCTGAGTTCCTCTTCACAGGTGTTAAACACACCTGTCAGGACAGGCTGTTCAAAAAGGCTTTCCCGTGGCGAGACCGGGAGGCAAGGCGCGCGATGTCCTGAGAAGCGAGCGGACAATCAGGAACGTGAACATTCGAGAGCCGAGTCGTAATGCAGCAAAAGAGCCTTTTTCAACAGCCGCACGGGGGAATTATGACGGACTGTATCCAGTGCGGAAGATGCTGCCACACGGACTTCTTTGCCTATACGAGGCCTGAGGACCTTTTGCGGTGGCAAATGCAGGGCAGGGAGGATATCCTGCAAATTATCAGAAACGAAAGCCCAATCTGGACCGGAGACAGGCTCATATCCGCAACCGACGGCCGGCACTTGCGCTGCTGCCCTTTTCTGGTGTGGGAGGGAGACAGGCATGCCTGCTCCATTTATGAGACCCGGCCGCAAATCTGCCGGGATTTCGATCCCGGCTCATCTCACATTTGCCCGCTGTTCCGGGAGAAAAAAAATACACGAGGAGAGATCTTATGATCACCGAGTTGAAAAAAGGGGTTTACTGGGTCGGTGTCGTGGACTGGGGACTGAGGCATTTTCACGGGCACGAGCTTTCCACCCACCGCGGCTCGACATACAATTCCTACCTGATAGTGGACGAGAAGACCGTCCTCGTTGATACGGTCTGGGGGCCTTTCCAGGACCAGCTGATCGAGAACATAAAACAGGTGATCGATCCCGCCGGGATCGACATCGTCGTTGCCAATCATGCCGAGACGGACCATTCCGGGGGGCTCAATGCCGTCATGCGCTGCGCCCCGAACGCAACCCTTGTCGTATCCAAGCGGGGCGAGGAGAGCGTCGAAGGGCACTACCACCAGCCGTGGAATTTCCGCCAGGTCAGGACCGGAGAGAAAATAAACATCGGGGCCAACGACCTTGTTTTCGTTGAAGCGCCCATGCTGCACTGGCCGGACAGCATGTTCACGTACCTCACGGGCCATAACATCCTCATGCCCAACGACGCATTCGGGCAGCATTACGCGACGGAGTTCCGCTTCAATGACCAGGTCAACACTCAGGAGCTTTACGAGGAAGCGATTAAATATTACGCCAACATCCTCACCCCATTCAGCCCCCTGGTGCTCAGGAAGATAGATGAAGTCCTGGCCCTCAACCTGCCCGTCGACATAATCGCCCCAAGCCACGGGGTGATCTGGAGATCGGATCCCCTGCAGATTGTAAACAAATACCGCGAATGGGCCTCGCAGGTCCCGGACAAAAGCGCCGTAATCCTGTTCGACACCATGTGGCAGGGCACAAGGAAGATGGCGGAGGCCATCGGCGACGGGCTCGCCAAAGAGGGCGTCCAGAATAAAATTTTCCCCATGGCGCAATCGGACCGCAACGACGTGATCACGGAAATATTCAAGGCCAAGGCCGTCGTCGTCGGCTCGCCCACGCTGAACAACGGCCTGCTCCCCACGATCATGCCGATCCTGGAGGACCTGCGGGGATTGCGCTTTCAGAACAAGATCGGCGCCGCGTTCGGCTCCTACGGTTGGAGCGGCGAGTCGGTCGGCATCATCGAGGAGCACCTGAAGAAATGCAAGATCCCGTGCTTCTGTCCCGGAGTGAAGGCCAAATGGCAGCCGAAGCCCCCCGACCTGGCGGCATGTGAAGCGCTCGGCAGGTCTATCGCTGAAGAGGTAAAAAAATAACAAAAATTAAGAAGGAGGGCTTTTTGACGGCCCGCTACCGGACGGCCCCATACTTTTTAAGAAGAGATTCGATCCCCGCGGCAAGTCTGGCGTACCCCGCCGCATTGGGATGGATGTAATCGGATTTCAGATCCCGGGTGGTGAGGATTTCCAGGATGATCCCGTCTTCCAGGGGAACCTTCATATCTTCTGAGATCGTTTTATAAAACCCCGCTGTTTCCGGGACCAGTTTAGGCCTGGGGACGCCTATCAGGACGACTTCGGCGCCCTGCGCCCTGATCATCTTTATCATCTCCTTTATATTATCAGCAGTGGCCTTCAGGTCCAACCTCCTCAGGATGTCATTTCCGCCGTGACAAAGTATTACGAGCCTCGGACGGCTCTCGGCAAGCACGCGGGGAAGGCGCATCAAACCCTGTTCGGAAGTCTCGCCCGGAACACCCGCATTCACGACTTTTCGCTTGATTGCAGCCTGGAGGGCGTCCGGGTATGATTGCCCGGGCGGCGCCCCCGTCCCGAACGTGACGCTGTCACCGAAGGCGAGGATGACTGCATCGGGCGGGACCGGCGATAGCCTGGCCTCTTTCGAACCGCAGGCGTTGGCGATGAAAATGGAAATCAGGATGAACAGGGCATACAGGCGGGTGTTCTTTATAAGCATATGCTGCAGCTTTCAATTCCAGACTGGTGGATTCTCCGCATCAGGTCCCACCGAAATAATCACCTGAATCAACGGCTTTTGCGCCCGAACCTCTCCTCGAAAATAGGGGCAGTCAGGTTGTCGACCGGGACGTAGTCGTCAGTCAGGACGAACGAGGGATGGTCCTGCAGATATTTCTGCAGCAGATCATCGGAGAGGACGTGGGCCTGCATGGCCCTCTTCCCGTTTTCCCCGATTACCCTGACAAAATCGTTAAGATCAAGATCTTTCCGGCTTGCCACTATCACGCAGGTGCTGATGCCTCTGCGCTGCGGGCTGATCGACAGGACGTGCACTCTGCCCTTTCCAAACACCTCCTCAAGGGTCCGGATATAGGCGGGCATGAACAGCCCGTTTTCAAAGCTGTCGATAATATTGGCCATCAGGATGCCGTCCGGCTTGAGCAGTTCGGCGCACATGCGGTTGAATTCGACTGTCGTAAGGTGGAAAGGAATGGAGATATCGTTGAAGGCGTCGCCGAAGATGAAATCGTAGCTTCCCTTCTCCTTTCAGTTCATC